>JAITWV010000193.1 GCA_031285105.1 Streptococcaceae bacterium
TATTGTTTGGTGGCGATAGCACATCGGATACACCTGTTCCCATGCCGAACACAGAAGTTAAGCGATGTTACGCCGAATGTAGTTGGGGGTTGCACCCTGTGAGACTAGGTAGTCGCCAAGCAAAGATAGAAGCTGGGTTTTGATTTTTCAAAATTTAGCTTTTTTTATTTGCCCAATAAAGTCTTTTAAATGATAATCATATAATGTAAATTTCCTTGAGTTGATATAATATATTAATAAAACATGGAATTGAGAAGGAAAATAAACCATTTGAGTATTAAGTAAGTTATCAATATTCAAATGGTCTAACGGTGGTGGGAAAGAGTGAGTTAATGATTATTCGCGTGCTCAATTATCACGCTTTTTTCAAACTATAAATCTCATCATCTGTCTCATCTAAAATCGAAATAGGGTGTTCCTCATTAGCTTGTACGGTAATTTGGTATCCATATTGATCACGCATCACCAAGCGATATTGACTAAGTTCGACAATTGAGCCTTGAATGCTGCTATTATCAATAGAAAGATTTAAATTTTCATCAATCTTTAGTAAATGTTTATGTTTTTGCTTGGTTGTAGAAAAGTACCAAGTTCCAATAAATTTATCTTTTAAACTATTAATTGCATTATGTTTTTTCTTACGTTTAAACATGCTTCCTCCAATGATACCACCGATAACAGAAGCGCTTAGTAGTGCATACATCCCTTTTTTCATCACGACACTTCTCCTAAATTAACCTTTGAACTTTAAAGTATCATAACATAAAAAAAATAGAAAAAAAGCGATGTAACTAAACTGTAAAAACATGTAAGGATATGGAAAAAGAGTAAAATTTGTTACAATAAGGTTATATTTAAGTTCGGAGGGAAAATGATGCTTAATTACGGAATTATTGGGACGAGTTTTATCACGGATAATTTTATTGATGCCGCAAATAAGTCGGGTGCTTATAAGTTGCATTCAGTCTATTCAAGAAAATTAAATACTGCTAGGGAATTTGGTGAAACTTATGGTGCGGATATTCACTATTTTGATAATTTAGATTTGTTTTTACAAGATGATAAATTAGATGTGGTTTATGTTGCTTCACCTAATGGCGTTCATTTTGAGCAAACCAAAAAAGCTTTACAATGCAAAAAACACGTTATAGTGGAAAAACCAGCTTTTTCAACACCAGAAGAAATGCAAGAAATAATTGAAGTTGCTAGAAAAAATAATGTGTTTTTCTTTGAAGCGATTCGTAATATTCATGACAAACATTTTCCATTGTTAAAAGATGCTTTGATGGATAAAGAAGTTTGGGGAGCGAGCTTGAAATTTGCGAAATATTCTTCTAAAATGAACGCTTATTTAAATGATGAAGAACCCAATATTTTCTCCTTGAATTTTTCAGGTGGTGCTTTAATGGATTTGGGTGTCTATTTGATTTATCCAGCGGTTGCATTGTTTGGTGTGCCACAAAAAGTTACTTATATTCCAACATTGCTTAAAACAGGTGTTGATGGTTATGGTGTGGGTGTGTTAGATTATGGCGCGTTTAAAGTTACTTTTGAAAATGGCAAATTCAATGACTCTTATAATCAAAGTGAAATTTATTTAGCAGATGGTACGATTGTTGTTCAAGATATTTCTAATTTGAACAAAGCGACTTATTACAAACGTGGTGAAGAACCTCAAGATTTAGGAATTGTCGGACAAGTTAATAATATGGTTGATGAAGCGGCTTGTTTTGCTCGCATGATTAAAGATAATAATAAACAAGACTTTGAAAAATATGCTAAGCTTGCTCAAGAAGTCAATCAAGTAATGTATGACTTACGTATGGATGCAGGTATTATTTTTAAAGCAGATGGGAAGTAATATGTATATTGAAAAATTACCAAAAGTTTGGCAAGAGCAATGGGTGAAATCAGGGTTTGAAACTCCTAGTTTGATTCAAGAAAAAACTTTTGAAGTGTTAAAAGACAAAGAAGATCTTTTGGCTATTTCGCCGACAGGTTCAGGAAAGACGCTAGCTTATTTGTTGCCGTTATTACAACATGTCAAAAAGGGTGAAGGGAATCAATTAATTGTTCTTTTATCTTCGCAAGAACTAGCTTTACAAGTGGCAAATGTGGCGAAAATATGGGGACGATTAATCGAGTTAAATGTTCAAACAATTATTGGTGGTGCTAATTCGAATCGTCAAATAGATGCGCTAAAAAAACGTCCAGAAGTTATTATCGGCACACCAGGTAGAATTTATGAACTCATTCGTGCAAAGAAAATTCAATTGATGAATGTTGAAACGATTGTATTAGATGAAGCGGATTCTTTGATTGAGTCTAATTCAATTAATTTGGCAGAATCAATTATTAGTTATGTACCAAAAGATTTTCAATTAGCGTTTTTCTCAGCAACAGGACGTGCAGTCGAAGAAAAAGCTCAAGAATTAGTGGGCGCGGATTTATTTTTAGTGGATGTAACTAAAGAAGACCAATCAAAAGGCGAGGTTGTTCATCAATTTTTAAACGTACCAGTGAGAAGAAAAATTGATACCTTACGTTCACTTGCTCATATTAAAGGAATGCAAGCAATTGTATTCTTTAATAAAATGGGGGATTTAGGCAATGCAGAAGAAAAATTATTGTATCTAGACCTCCCAATTGCTTCATTAGCCAGTGATCAAGATAAACTGACCAGAAAAGCTGCTTTAGATCGTTTTAAAGAAGGAAAAATCTCTCTTTTACTGACCA
>JAITWV010000195.1 GCA_031285105.1 Streptococcaceae bacterium
TTCATTTTTCTCTATACTCCTCGAAAAGCTCTCTAGAAATAAAAGCGTCAGGTTTATTTTCAAAAGTACCGATTTTATAAAATGGGACTTCTTCTGTTTCTGAAGTTTGTTCCTTAAAATTCTTCGATTCGTAACTACATAACCAGACTCTCCCAACTTACGCTGTTCCCAAGTAAGATTGATTTCAAAAAAATAAAATTTAAAAACGATAAAACTTCATCTGAAATAAAATAAGAGAAAAAATAAAAAACAAGCTGATTGTCAATTCCTAATTTATTTACTAACATTTTTTCTCCTCAATCTTAGTCAATCTATTCCAACAAGTCTACACGATTTCTAACCAACCGTTTATACTTGTGATATAATTAATCAATAAAAAATGAGGTGAGGAGATTGGAAGAAAAAGAAAATCAAGTTTTATCAGATATTGCTATGTCTAGTCGCAAGCAAGAATTTGAATTTAAGAAAAATAGAAAACCAAAATTAACTACTAATCAAATGATTGAAAAGCTAAGAGAAAAAGGGATTATTTTTGAAGCTTCCTCAGAAAATGAAGCATTTCAAATTCTTAGCGAATTAAATTATTACTACAAATTGTCTGTTTATAGAAGAAACTTCAAAAGAAATTCACAAAATAAGTATACCAATCTTGATTTTAAACACTTATCTGACTGTGCAAGCATGGATATGCAACTTAGATATTGGTTTATTCAAGCAACATTAGACATTGAACATGCTCTTAAATCACATTTATTACACGACTTATCTGAAAATGCTGATGAAGATGGATATGATATCGTGCTAAGATTTTTCCAGTCAATCAATAGTTCAGAAAGAATAATTGATGAAAATGCGATTTTATCAAGATTTAATAACAAAAAAAGTTATCAAAATAAACTTTATCTTGCAAATAATGGTGTTGTCCCTACTTGGGTCTTTTCAGAAGTAGCAATGTTTAAGGATTTTCTTAATTTCTTTGAATTTTACTATAAAAACTATCCTTCAAAAGATTTTAATGTTCATTCTATTAAGGGGATTTTAGATGGTGTAAAAAGAATTAGAAACATGAGTGCGCATAATAATACTTTTTTATTTGATATTGCTTATGGTGAAATTTTTCATCCAAGCAATTTGATGAAGAAGTATTGTAATGATTTAGGAATTTCTGAAATATTCTATAAGACATTAAAAACCCATGATTCTTTATCTGTTATGCTTCTTCATCAAATGTTTGTTAAAGGTGAAGGTTCAAGAAAATATAGAATTAGCGATTTAGATTTACTAATTAACAGATGCTCAGAAAAACTTAATAGATTTCCTGAACATACTGACTTGCATTATTATTTTCAAACCTTAAATAAAACAATTGACAAAAAGCTTTTAAAGAGATAGTATTTATTTATCGGAAGGACGGTTAGACTGTTCGGCGTTAAAGACGTGTTCTTGAAGCGTTTGGAATAATTTTAAAAAAAGAGGCTTGTTCTCTTTTTTTTGTTTTTTTCTATAATAAAATAGTTGTGGGGATGTTTCTAAACAAATTTATTAAATTCCTTTGCATTTCATTTTTAAGTTAAATTTTGAAAAAATTCATCCAAGTATTTATTGAGATTTTATGCAACTTTGGTCTAACTTATAAAATAACTCTTCAATTAGTTTCTATTTTTTGTTAGAGGGGCTGGTGGTTTCGGTTTCTAAAATATTTTTATTATAAAGTCGTTTTATTGTTGTACCTTCAACTCCAGATCATTTAACGACTGAATAGATTTGTTTGAGAAAAGCATTATTAATTTTTCCATCGTGTTTCAATCAAACGATATTAGAATCTTGGAAATACTCGTCTTCACCGCTATATTCGACAATTCTTCCTATACTCCCCGAAGAAGAAATTAATAAATCTCCTTTTTCTGGATAAGGATACTTTTCTTTGTATTCTTCGATTCATAACAACAGCTCCAAGTTTCCCGATATCTAAAAAGCCTAAACCATTCAAAACGGTTTAGGCTTGTACATTAAACTACATCATACCCTTGATCTTCAATCGCTTCTTTTGCCGTATCTATTCTGACGAATGAATCATCAAATTCAAAACTAGCTGTTTTCCCTTCTAAGTCTACTTGAATATTATTCACACTTGGTAAGTCTGATAAAGCTTGTGTTACTGATTGCACGCAGTGATTGCATGACATACCTTCTACTTTAAGAACTGCTTTTTCCATGATAATCGCTCCTAATTTTCTTATTTGTAGAAATTATAACACATTCATTTACAATTGTAATCATTATTTTTCTACTACTTTTTTCGCTTCTCGTTTCAGGAAGTTTTTTTCTTGACCTTTGAAAAAAGCTTTCACAAAATCAAACATTCCTTCTTGGTTATGGATTCGAACTACCGCATAAAGCATTTGAGGAGTCGGAACTTTCGGTCGATAAGCAAAGTAATTGGGGTTCCAGTGTGTTGGGGAGTATTTTACTTTTGCTTGATACAAACTCTTAAAGCCATAAATACTATTAAGATTATTATAGACAAATTGAAGCATGCGAGCGACCATTTTTTCTTCGTTTTCAAGATTAGCAAGTGGAGCCACACCCATACTTCCCCATTTTGCACCTTCTTCTTTAAATACTTGAAATCCTTCATAAACTAATAATTCCGTGATGCCCCAAGTTGCAGATTTTGCTCGCCTAGTTACATCAGCCATGTATCCTTTTCCTTCATCTTCAAAGGGGACAAAAACAACAAAACCTTGCATCACACCCAATTCATCCACCGCGTAAAAATAACGCTTATCTAAAGGATTTTCTAACCCGACTGTTCCAACGGTAAAACCTAAAGCACTAGAATTTTTCCCTTCTAACCATTCATTGCTAATGCGATCAAACTCTTTGTCTAACTTCAATTCACGTTTTTCATTGACTTTATATTCTAAAACTTGATACCCTTTTTTCGTTGCATGATTGATATTCATTCGCATTTTTGCGGCTTTTTTGCCTTTTAAATTATATTCTTGCAAATCAAAACGTGCTTCTTCTCCACATTTCACAAATCCATAACCTAATTTTTCGTATTCAGCTAAAAATTTATCGGTAATCGACATAAAAAACAAATTATGCGCACTTTTCACCGCAAATTCTGTAAATTCCTCCAATAATTTTGGATAATCTTGCGGTGCAGCAATTGGGTCTCCTTGCACAATTAATGTATCACCAACAATGCCGTAAGCCACAATTCCTTCAACTTCTTTACTGAAAAACAAAAGCTTATCATCTTCTAAAGCCAAATAAGAAGCAACATTTTGTCCATAATTATTTACCAAGTGACGCGCTTTTTTGAATAATTTATCCGTAATTTGGGGTTTTAAAATAAAGGGGCGTAAAATATAAATCACACATAAAATAATGCCTGCCCAAGTTAACCAAAAAGCAAAGGTATCAAATGGCACACGAAGATTAGTTGTGGTTGTTACATTTGGACCAAGACTAAATATTTGCGACCAGGCGTGCTTAAAACTAGTAATTGCCGCTGTTTTTTTCGTTAATCCAAGTTGAGAATGAAACATCAAATAACCAAAACCAACATTTAGTAATAAGCCTAAAATACCAATTCCAGCAAAAATTGCACCCATTTTAGCTGAATGTCTATCGGTTGGGACAATGAAATCACCACGCGTTGAAAAAAATATGATTAACAAAATAATTTTAATCAAAAATAATGCAAGCATTGGATAGTTGGTGAAGACAAGTGCATGAATGATTTGTAAAATAGCTGATAAAATTAAAACACTCACCGTGATTATCCAAGCAATGCGTTTTCTTTTTAATAAATTAATGGTCGTTAATAATAAAACAAGTGCGAATACTCGTTGGACAATTCGGC
>JAITWV010000329.1 GCA_031285105.1 Streptococcaceae bacterium
CAATCGAGTGCTTTCTTAAACATTAATCAAAACCAACACTATTAACCAAATGAGTCAGAATATTTAATTTCTTATTATTTATAATTAACCCTATTAACAAAATGAAACTTTCATGAAAATTAGTCCAATTTAAGTGCAATTTTTATAAATATCATGTAGAATAATGCGGTACTCAAGAGAAATTAATAATTATATAAAAGAAAAAGAGGTGTAAAAATGGTCAAACGTTTATTAGGCAATTATAAACCATTTGTTGCCTTGTCCTTTTTGATGGTTGGTTTAATGGTCTTTTCTGCTTTATACCAACCAAGACTGCTTCAAGATGTTTTAGGGGCGGTAATGAATAATGACAAGCAAAAAATTAATGAATTGGGGCTAAAATTATTAGTCGTTGCTGGAATTGGCTTAGTAGCAGGGGTAATTAATACCATTTCAGCAGCTAAAATTGCTCAAGGTGTCTCAGCGGATGCACGTGAGTTGCTTTTCCGTAAAATTCAATCATTCAGTTATGCCAATATCGAAAAATTTAATGCGGGAAATTTGGTGGTTCGTTTAACAAATGATGTCAATCAATTAAACAACTTAGTGATGATTTCATTTCAAGTGTTAATCCGTATGCCAATTTTACTTGTCGGTGCTTTTATTTTATCCATGACAACTTTACCGAAATTATGGTGGATTATTGTCTTACTTGTTGTGCTGATTGTTGGTGTCACAGCTATTTCCATGGGGATGATGGGCAAACATTTCATGGCTTTTCAAAACTTAATGGATAAAATTAACCGCATTGCCAAAGAAAATTTGATGGGCATTCGGGTGGTGAAATCCTTTGTCCAAGAAGACAATCAAGCGCAAGAATTTACCGATACGAGCAATGAACTATTAGGACACAATTTATCGGTTGGTTACATTTTTGGCGTGATGATTCCAGCGTTTATGTTAATTGCAAACATTGCAACTTTTGGGGCTATTTATATGGTTTCAACGTTTGTTAGTGCAACAGATGCTAGTGATATTGGGGCATTGGCTTCATTTATGACTTATATGGGTCAAATTATGTTTTCAATCATTATGGGTGGAATGATGTCCATGATGGCTTCTCGTGCCTTTGTTTCTCTAGGTCGTATTGGCGAAGTGATGAATACCGAACCTGCGATGATTTATAAAGATGTACCTGATCAAGAATTAGACGGTTCAATTGAGTTTGATCATGTGACATTTACTTATCCTGATGATGATGAACCAACTTTAAAAGATATTTCATTCAAAGTGAACTCTGGTGAAATGATTGGCGTAGTTGGGGCAACGGGTGCGGGTAAATCAACATTGGCTCAATTAATTCCTCGCTTATTTGACCCAACTCAAGGTTCAATTAAAGTGGGTGGAGTGGACTTGCGTGAGTTGAACAAGAAAACGTTAACCAACTCCATTTCGATTGTCTTACAAAGAGCGATTTTGTTTTCAGGAACAATTGCTCAAAATTTACGTCAAGGTAAACACGATGCCACTCAGGATGAAATGACTCATGCTTCAGGAATTGCCCAAGCGCGTGAATTTATTGAAAAATTAGCCGAGACTTATGATGCACCAGTAGCAGAGCGCTCAACGAATTTTTCTGGTGGACAAAAACAACGGATGTCTATTGCTCGTGGGGTGATTGGTGCACCGAAAATTTTGATCTTAGATGATTCAACTTCAGCACTTGATGCCAAAAGTGAAGAATTGGTTCGTGAAGCACTAAATAAAGAATTAAAAGAGACAACAACCATCGTTATCGCACAAAAAATCTCTTCAGTGGTAGCAGCTGATCGCATTTTAGTTTTAGATGACGGAAAATTAATCGCTCAAGGCACACATGCGCAACTAGTGGCAACAAATGATGTGTACCGCGAAATCTACGAAACACAAAAAGGTAAGGAGGAAGAATAGGATGAATGAATACAAACGCGCTGGAAAATTTTTCTGGGCTTACTTAAAAAAATATAAAATCTCTTTTGTTTTCATCACAATCACCATTATTCTGGCAACCTACCTCCAAGTAAAAGCACCGGAGTATGTGGGTCGTTCGATTACGGAGCTTGGAAATTATGTTGGACAATTGATGCAAGCACATGCTCAAGGTTTGCCAGCTTCATCCGTTTCCAAAGAGGCATTTGTTAATGTGCTAAAAAGTTTATTGATCTTTTATCTATTAAATACCGCAGCAACATTGATTTATTCCATTTTATTCTCACGTGTGGTTGGTCATTCTACAAACAGAATGCGTATTTCACTATTTAGAAAAATGGAAGATTTAACCATTCGCTTCTTTGATTCACGTCAAGATGGTGAAATTTTATCTCGATTTACGTCAGACTTAGATAATATTCAAAACTCATTAAATCAAGCATTATTGCAAGTATTAACCAACATTGCTTTATTTGTCGGTGTAATTATCATGATGTTTCGTCTAAATGTGACTTTAGCATGGGTAACAATGGCTTCTACACCGGTTGCTTTAGTGATTGCCGTGTTTATTATTCGTTCTTCAAGAAAATACATGGGCTTACAGCAAAAAGAAATTGGTGATTTGAATGGGTATATGGATGAAAAAATCTCAGGTCAAAAAGCCATTATCGTCACCGGTCAACAAGAAGAAGTGATTGATGGTTTCTTAGTGAAAAATGAAAATGTCCGCAAAGCAACGTTTAAAGCACAAATTTTCTCAGGAATGCTTTGGCCGGTGATGCAAGGGATGAACTTGTTTAACGTGGCAATTGTTATCTTCGTTGGCGGTGCAATGGCAACAGCAGCAGATCAACCACTTGGTACAATGGCAGTAGCTCTTGGTTTAGTCGTAACATTTGTTCAATACTCACAAACTTATTACCAACCATTGATGCAAATTTCTTCATCATTTACTCAATTACAATTAGCTATCACTGGCGCAAGTCGTTTGAATGAAGTCTTTGATGAACCAAACGAAGTTAAACCTGAGCATGGTAAGAAAATTCAAACCATTGAACAAGGTGTAACACTAGAACATGTTGATTTTAGTTATGATGGCAAAACACCAATCCTCCAAGATGTCAATATTACCGTTGATAAAGGACAAATGGTTGCCTTAGTTGGACCAACAGGTTCTGGTAAAACAACAATTATGAATTTACTCAATCGCTTTTATGATGTGAATGCAGGTTCAGTCAAAATTGATGGTGTGGATATTCGTCATTATGATTTGAATAATTTACGTTCAAATGTTGGGATTGTTTTGCAAGATTCTGTTTTATTTAGCGGAACAATTCGTGATAATATTATCTTTGGGCATACGCAAGCTAGTGAAGAGGATATGATTGAATCAGCAAAAGCCGCCAACATTCACGATTATATTATGAGTCTAGATGATGGATATGACACCGTAATTGAAGATGAGAATAATATCTTTTCAACCGGTCAAAAACAATTAATGTCAATTGCTCGGACGCTTTTGACCAATCCACAATTATTGATTTTAGATGAAGCAACTTCAAACGTGGATACCGTAACCGAGGCACGTATTCAAAAAGCGATGGAAATTGCCGTAACAGGACGCACTTCATTTGTCATCGCGCATCGTTTAAAAACTATTTTAAATGCCGATAAGATTGTGGTATTACGTGATGGGAAGGTAATCGAAGAAGGAAGCCATAGCGAGTTGTTGAAACTTGGTGGATTTTATTCTGAGCTTTATTATTCACAATTTGTTTTTGAATAAGTTTCATGAACACGAAATGGAGAAATCTGTTTCGTGTTTTACTGCATTTCATCTATGGTGTAATCACACTGCGCTTGCTTCTTTTACTTTTTTGACAAATTGAAATCTATTCTTTAGCTTGTAAGGTTAGTTTGATACAATATCTATATAACAAAAAGGAGCACATCATAATGAACGAAACATTACATACAATCAGCACTCGTTTTGCTTGTCGTGATTACAGTGAGCAATCGGTAGAACAAGAAAAAATTGAACGAATTATCAAATCTGCTTTACAAAGTCCCTCTGCTTTAAACCGTCAACCGTGGAAAATTATTGCAATTTCAAATAAAAAATTACTCCAAGAAATCAATGATCATGTGCTAGAAGTCATCAAGGATTTACCAGATCAAACAGTCTATCAAAGAACGATGGATAGAGGTGGCAATCCTTATTATCATGCACCAGTCATGTTTTTAATTTTAAGAAATGAAATGAGTGGCAAGTGGGATGAGGTTGATTGCGGAATTGTTGCCCAAAATATGTCTTTAGCTGCGACGAGTTTAGGTTTAGGAAATGTAATTGCTGCTATGACGGCGACTGCTTTTGAAGGAACAAGAAAAGAGGAATTCAAGGCAAAAGTAAATTGGCCTAAAGGTTATGTTTTTGGTATGGGTTTGTTAGTTGGGTATGCAAATTCAATAAAAGTTCCACATGAAATTGATTCAAGTAAAGTGATTTATGTAAATTAATTTAAGACTCCTTGTAAACAATTTTGAGCAAGGAGTTTTTTTCTTAAAATATCATCAAAAATGTAGTATAATATCAAAGATAATCAGCGAAAGGAGCTTACAAATGGCTCAGCTTTTTTTTAGATACGGGGCAATGAACTCCGGGAAGACCATTGAAATTTTAAAAGTGGCGCATAATTACGAAGAACAAGGAAAAGGTGTTCTAATTTTTACTAGTGCGGTTGATACACGTGATGAGGTTGGTTATGTTTCTAGTCGCATCGGTTTAAGACGTGAAGCAATTCCAATTTATGAAGAAACAGATGTTTTTGAAATTGTAAAAAATCAAGATAAAGAAATCTACTGTGTGCTCTTGGATGAGTCGCAATTTTTACACAAACATCACATTTATTCATTAGCAAAAATCGTTGATGAGCTAGATATTCCGGTTATCGCATTTGGTTTAAAAAATGATTTCCGCAATGAAATGTTTGAAGGAACAAAGCACTTATTGCTACTTTCAGACAAAATTGAAGAAATGAAAACGATTTGTTGGTTCTGCAAGAAAAAAGCAAGTATGAATTTGCGACTTGTAGATAATCAACCAACTTATACAGGCGAACAGATTCAAATTGGTGGCAATGAATCTTACTATCCAGTTTGTAGAAAACACTATTTCAATCCACCGTCGTTAGAAGAAGGGATATAATATGTACGATCAATTACAAGCAGTTGAAGACCGTTATGAAGAACTAGGAGAATTACTTTCAGATCCAGAT
Source organism: Streptococcaceae bacterium (assembly GCA_031285105.1). GTDB lineage: Bacteria > Bacillota > Bacilli > Lactobacillales > Streptococcaceae > JAITWV01. The sequence continues at coordinate 5,223 of JAITWV010000329.1, forward strand.
GTTATAACAGATACCAAACGTTTTATGGCACTTTCAAAAGAAGAAGCATCCATTCGTGAAACGGTCGAAGTTTACCGCACTTATAAAAAAGTTATCGAAACCATTAAAGACTCTGAGGAAATGTTGCAAGAAAAGCACGATGCAGAAATGATGGAGATGTTAAAAGAAGAATTATCTCAAGCGAAATCAGATAAAGAAGAATTAGAAGAAAAAATGACAATTCTTTTATTACCAACTGATCCAAATGATGATAAAAATATTATCATGGAAATTCGCGGTGCAGCTGGTGGGGATGAAGCGGCATTATTTGCAGGTGATTTGTTTGAAATGTACCAACGCTATGCAGACTCTCAAGGTTGGCGTTTTGAGGTCATGGATGCCAATATTACGGGTATCGGTGGTTATAAAGAAGTTATTGTTATGATTACGGGTGACAATGTCTATTCAAAATTAAAATACGAATCAGGTGCTCACCGTGTGCAACGTGTGCCATCAACGGAATCTCAAGGGCGTATTCACACATCTACTGCGACTGTTGTTGTGCTACCTGAAAAAGAAGATGTGGATATTGAGATTGCTGATAAAGACTTGCGTGTCGATATCTATCATGCTTCAGGAGCTGGTGGACAGCACGTCAATAAAACTGCCTCTGCGGTACGTTTGACTCACTTACCGTCAGGAATTGTGGTGGCGATGCAAGATGAACGTTCGCAATTGAAAAACCGTGAAAAAGCGATGAAAGTTTTACGTGCGCGTGTGTATGACCATTACGCATCAGCTGCTCAATCAGAATATGATGAAAGTCGTAAATCAGCCGTTGGTACAGGAGACCGTTCAGAGCGTATTCGTACTTACAACTTCCCGCAAAACCGTGTAACTGACCACCGTATTGGGTTAACTATTCAAAAATTAGACCAAATTTTAGCTGGAAAATTAGGTGAAATTGTTGATGCGTTAATCATGTATGATCAAACTCAAAAACTAGAAGAGTTGAACAATGACAAATTCTAGTAACAAATTAACCAATCTTCAAGCTGTGCGCGATTCATCCAGACGTCTAGTTAAAGTAGGCGTGGATGAAAATGTGGCGCAGTTTGTTTTTCTAAATCGCAAAAAATGGAATTTAACCAGCTGGCTTTTACGAATGAATGATGAAATTACTCCAGAAGATTTGATTCAATTGCGAAAAGATGAAGCCAAATTATACAATCACGTACCGC
>JAITWV010000422.1 GCA_031285105.1 Streptococcaceae bacterium
GGCTCGGATACCTTACGAAATCCTGGAAAAAATCTCAGTTCGTATTGTTAATGAAGTGGCTCATGTTAATCGAGTACTGTATGATATTACTTCTAAGCCACCAGCGACTATCGAGCTGGAGTAGTAGCAAAAAGCACCTCAAACCTTGTCGTATAAATGGTTTGAGGTGCTTACTTTTTTATGGATTGCACTATTATTGGTCTGAAGTCAAAAGTTGAACTGTATCCACAGAGAATATCAAATAGGTGTTAGTGACCGTTGGTTTGGCTATCGAATCGAAAAAATGATTGAAGAAGGTAAATTAGAGGTTGGAGAGTTTTTGATAAAAGGCGAGCCTAATACCTATGGAAAGATTTTGTGTCAATTTTAAACCATACTTTCCTTAACAGTATATCTTTCTTATTGGTTTACTAATGCAGCAGCCCGCGGAGTATATCGTTCAGTCGGTTTTATTGAAACAGGAGAAAAGTGGGATGGGAACACTTTTGAAGACTGGAATCCGGAACGAACTGATAACGAGTATGCAGAAGTTGCTGCAAGGTTGGGGTTCAAATCACAATAAAGAAATGAGAATAATGAATGCTGCAGCAAAATAAAACAAGTTTGTCTTGGATTATTGCTGCAGCTTTTTTTATAGGCTGATTATGAGTGTGTAAAAACGCTTGAAAAGTAGGTAAATGGATGAGATACTTAATATGACAATCATGGAGAGAATCAGAGTACATGAAATGAGTAAAATGAAAGGGGTATGTATATGAAAATTGCATTTTTAGACCGGGACGGAACAATTATTAAAGATTATCCAGATTCAGTTTGGTCATCCATCGATGAACCAGAGTTTATAGAAGGTAGTTTTGAGGCGCTCCGCCGGATAAAAGCGTTAGGTTACCAGATTATCATTGTAACTAACCAGTATCTTATTGATGAGGGCTTTATCAGACAAAATGATTATGAATTATTTGCTAAAAAATTTATCGATCTTTTATCAGAACAAGACATTGATGTTTTGGATGTCTTCTACTGTCCTCATTCACGTTCAAGTGGGTGTAAATGTTGCAAGCCTGAAGTAGGGATGATTGAAAAAGCCATTCAAAAATATCCATCCATAAATCTAGCATCCTCCTTTTTTTGTGGAGATTCTTATTGTGACTTGGAATTGGCGGAAAAGTTTAATCTTAGGTTCTTTGGCATAGAACTAGAAAGTAATAATTCAACAAAAATTAGGAGCATAGCAGAAATTCCCAAATTGCTTGTTTGAAGCTGACATCGGCTTTTAGATTATTTCTCGATTTTGAGGAAATCAGCAAAACCCCTATATATTGTTCCTCAAATTTTTAGCTCAAAAATTAATAAAGGGAGGTATCTCGCCTTGGGATTTACATCAATTTTGATATTCGTTGTGATTTTCATCTTTATAATCAGCCTGCTTCGAAAAGGCTTGAAACTTTTTTTCAAGTTGATTTTAATCCTGGCTCTAGCGTTTGCGGCATTTCTCTATTTTCCTCAAATCCATGAAACCGTCACAATCTGGCGGTTGCCAAGTACCAACCTTTCGGAGTTAAGCATTGCCGGCTTGCAGATTGGCGATAAATTGACTGCTGCGATGCTGTCGGATTTGGGTAATCAAACTCAAGATCCGGTAAAAATTGCTGGGAATACGAAACATTTTTACCCCGATTTTTCAGTTACCCTGGATTCAAATGACAAAATAGTTCAATTGATTGCTTTTTCTCGTGATGCTGCTGAAACTTTTCTTTTTACACATCCTGAAATTCATATGATGTCTCATATTAACAGCATTTTCGGTCCAAACTATGGCAATATCACGTATAATCGTGAACAATCAACGGCAGCTTATCTATATGTAGACAAAGTACATGATCTAAAATTCAAAGCAGTCTATCACACTTTCGATTCTACTGAGATTATCTTTCTGGTATTGGAATCAAAATAAATCATTAAAAACCTAAATTACTCAAAAAAATATAGTATACAAAGATAAAAATTCTAAAATGTGATATGTAAAATATCGCTACAATAATTCAAGAGTTATTCCGAGCGCTTCTAGTATTTGTTTTTGCTTTCTAGTTAATGGCATAAACATTTTTGAAGTACCACTGAATGTGAGAAGTTTTATTTTCTCCAATTCTAACAGCACTTTTTTGATTGTCCATTTTTTTGTTTCTTCATTTGCGAAAATCTTCATTTCTAAGTAAGATCGTAGAATAAGCGCTATAAAGGCGACAAACATTTTTCCTTCCATAGTTTTATCTATGTGAGTATGTAAGCGGCTAAAGTCTAGTTCATTTTTTAATTCATCGAAATGCTTTTCGATTCCATCTCTTCCTTTGTAAATGTGCAAAAGTTCCTCTGAAGTTAGCGAAATGTCACTTGTGACAAAAACAATGAAACCTGCATATTGAAGAATTCCATCGATTTTGTCGTAATTTTTTTCATACTCAATTTTATTTTCTTCCTCTTCTTTTTCTACATCGAAGAATGCCTTATACTGTTTTGGAATTCGTTTTGGCTTTCCTAAAGCCTCTAATTTCTTCTCCAATGAATTTATATGGGAATATAGTTTCTTCTCTGTATGAGCCCTTTTATCGAGGTCGTAATAAATATGAACTTTGACATCAATGTCGTAAAGTTTATGACTGACAGAAGTCCCATACATTTGCAGGCTATCAATCCAATTTCTAGCCGTCTTGATTGTCGGTAAAACTTCCTCAATTAAAGTCGGTGTTTCAGCTCTTGAATCAGGAAATGGGACAATAAAATGATGGCCTTCATCCCTCATATACTTGAGGTTTGGCTGTGTTAGGAATCCACGATCCATTACGAACTTTATTTTCTCAATTCCGAAAATTTGAGTATGTTCCATCATGAAAATCAAGTGACTTTTATCTGGAACACTGCCATTGTAGACATTGTAAAAAATAGGGATGTGTGAAGTCTGTCCAAAGAACATTCCTAGATTCACTTGAGGAAGAGAATCGTTATCCCGGTTGTACCCCCATTCTGCTAAATCAATCTCTTTTGCATAGGTAGAAATGGAAGTAATATCATAAGCGATATACTCCTGTTCTTTTCTAAGGTTCGTCCAATCTCGAAAGAAATTAATCTTTTTATCATGAGAAATGGATGCAAAAAATTCACTGCTGTGTTTCGCGGAAAATTTGAACTCTTCTGGCAGGTAGGTATTTTCAAGCCAATCTTCAAGATACAGCATAACATTGCCTTCGCAAATAATATAAATGGATGTGGTTAAAATTTTTTCCCAATCATTAGAAAAATGATTCATCAAAGTTTTTGTTAGTCCAAGTTCTTCAGCTAACTTAAAAAAAGCGAAGAAATTTCCATAACTCAAAATCTCATTGGGCAATTCATATCTATTTTCTTTAGGATAAATCTCGAAATAGCGATCGTTAGGAATTAATTCACCAGTTTCTAAATCCTTTTTTCCAATTAGCACTTCTTTACTTGTTGGATTTCCATTTTCATTTCGAAAGGATTTTAGAATATGATAGACATATACAGTTTCATTTTTGCCTTTTTTGAATGTAATTTTCTTGCTTGGCATTGGAATTTTTCTATATTTCGGACTCAATATCAACAACCTCCGGTATAGGATATAAATATAGTATACCAAAATGCCGTAAAAACAACATCAAATTCCGTCGAAACTATTGATATCAAGCTCTTTGCCTTAATATTTTGATTTTAAAACCTTGTATACGATAACTTTTTGAGTAATTTAGGGATTATTCAATTGAACCGCGCACTATTACAGCAGCAGTCTCAATCTCTCTTAAAGTAAGTATTGCAGCGACAGCTGGAAATATTAGTAATGCAGCATGGAATTCAGGGTTAAGCACGTTTGGTTGTGGAGGCTAAACTTCAGCTTTAAAGCTGAAGCTATTCTTAAGCAGGACAACAACACGTAGGCTTATATTTGGACTGTAAAACGCTTTAAAGTTCTGAATGCAACGGTTACATCTTAATTGTAACGTCTCTGAAAATGTACGTGTTGTTGTCGTAATTCTAAAGGAGGAAATTAAAATGGCGAATGATCAAATTGAAATTTTAGGATTACAAGAGTTAGACGATGATATTCAAAC
>JAITWV010000088.1 GCA_031285105.1 Streptococcaceae bacterium
CAGTGGTTCAACTGAAAACTATGTGCAAGTAACTGATGTTCGTGGAAGTTACGCAGGTTGGAAATTAAGTTTATCCACGCCAGCTCAATTTCACAAACAAGGTTTAAATCCAGTAACAACGCCTGAAGCAACTGATACAACACCAGGTGACTATTTAAGTGGTGCTGTTCTTAGTTTTTCAGGTGGTCATGTTAATACAATTAATACTGTAACAAGCCCCGCTTCAGCAAATACGATACCTGCTAATGTTAATTCAAATGCTTTTATCTTAACACCAAATAATGCACAAGTTACTCTAGTAGATGCTCAGATAAATCAAGGAATGGGTACATGGGCTTACGGTTTTGGCAAACCAACTGATTATGATGCCACTTCAGCAGGTTCGCTTACTGCAATCGCAAGTAAAGGACCTATTAGTTTAAGTGTCAATACCGGTACTGCCAAAGCCAATGTCACTTATACAGCCGATTTGGTTTGGACATTGTCTGATACACCGTAATTTGTTAGTCGCACGATTTCGTGTTGAATATATAGATTGAAAATAAAAAAATGATTGAAATTCAAAGGAGATTCCTCATTATGAAAAAAGTTATTCTTGGTTCTGCAGCAATTTTAGCATTAGTAGTTATCGGTTCACAAAACGCCTCAGCAGCAACATTAAATGCTAATGGGACAGTAACAACTAATGGTACAATTTCATTTACAACACCAACAACTACAACACCAGTAACACCAGTTAATCCAACAAATCCAACAACACCAATCGATCCAACAAATCCAACAGCGCCAATTGTTATTACTCCAGATCCTGGCACAGGAATGAGTGGCCCATTGTCGTTAGATGCGGTAACAAATTTTGATTTTGGTACAGATGTCGTTCAAGCACAAGCAAAAACTTATTATGCTAAAGGAGTCAGCGCAACTCAAGGAACAGTAACGACTAATATTCCTAACTATGTACAAGTAACAGACGTTAGAGGGACTTTAGTAGGTTGGAATGTGACTGCTGCAGTAACGAAAGAATTTACAGGATCTTCAACAGGTAGCACTTTAAATGGTGCTGTAATGACTTTAAGTAAAGCACAAATTACCACTTCAGCAACAACTGGTAATGGTGCAGATAAAGCACTTGGTGGAAATACATCCGTTGCTTTAGGAGCAGCTGCTCAAAATATCTTTGGGGCATCTGCTGGTAAAGGTGCTGCAACGAATGATTTATTATTTGGTACTGCAACTTCTAACAATACAGATACAGCTAGTGGTGTAAGTTTGTATGTACCAGGTGGTGCTGCTCAAGCGGATTCTTACTCTGCTGATATTACTTGGACATTGTCAAATACTCCAGCGTAAGCGAAATATTCATTAAATTTTAATTAATATGAAATTAAACGGCAAATCGTTCGACTAAATCGCGATTTGCCTTTATTATTGTGGTGAATGAATGCAACTAAATACATATATTATTTTATTTGTATTATTTTATTTGTATTATTTTATTTTATGAATGGAGGGGACTTAGATGAAACGTATAAAAACATTTTTAATCATATTTATTTTTTCTTTTGTTGGCATTGTTGGTTGGCAAAAAGTTAGTGCCAATGATCAAATTGGTTTTTCAGTAAATGCCATTTTACCAAAAAATCAAGCCAATCCGGATAGCTCTTATTTTGATTTGTTAATGACGCCTGGACAAAAACAAACAGTTCAAGTCCAACTAGGTAATAGTTCCAATCAAGAAGTTATAGTTGAAATCGCTAGTGCTTCGGCGACAACCAATATAAATGGTGTGGTTGAATATTCGCCAAATGACATAAAAGCAGATGCAAGGCTAAAATTTGATGCTGCTAAACTAATTACTCCACCAAAAGAAATAAAACTACCACCTATGAAAACGATCGTGGTAGATATTCCTGTGCAGATGCCTAATGAATCATTTAAAGGAGTTATTGCTGGTGGGTTGACCTTTAAGAAAAAAGCAGACAGCACTCAGGTAAGTCAGGAAAAAGGAGTTTCGGTCAATAATTTATATCAATTTGTTGTGGGAATTTTGATGCGTCAAGAAAAAGGAGATATTTCACCGGACTTGGTCATGAACTCAGTTGGTCCTGGACAAGTGAATTATCGCAATGTCATCAATGCTAATTTGCAAAACAAAGCAATGGGCTATTTGAATGATATGAAAGTGGAAGCTGTGATTCAAGGGGTAGATAATAAAGCGCTCAAATATACTTTTGCCAATGAAAATATGAAAATGGCGCCCAATACTAATTTTGATTTGCCTATTCCGGTATCAAAACAAGGCGCGTTAGGTGATGGTGAATTTTCACAACCGCTTGAACCAGGGAAATATGAAGTCTCTATGATTGTTTATGGTCAACTAGATAAGGCTGGGCAATACAAGGTGAAGAATTTAAAAGGTGAAGAGGTTTCTTTTAGATACAAATGGACATTTACCGGAGACTTTACCATCGCTGGAGCTAAAGCCGCTGAATTAAATGCCAAAGATGTGACGATTAAAAAAGATAATTCGTGGATTATGTGGGCGATTATTATTGGACTTTTAGCGCTTATTGTTTTTCTTTTATTGTTCTTGTTATTTAAGAAAAGAAAAAAAGATGATGAAAACAAGGAAATAAAATAGTAAAAAAAATCGAATTCTTAAAACTGTTTAAGGTTCGGTTTTTTGTCTCATATCTTGAGCGTATCAGTAGACTAAAATCAGTAATCGCCTTATAATGTAAACGATTTCAAAGAGATGTAAAGTAAATGGAGGAAGTGCTGATGAAAAATTATAAAATACTCATTTTTCACAAAATTGTCTCACTCTTCTTTGTGCTACTTATTTTATTGGCACCAGCACTAGAATCAACTGTTTTAATCCGAATGTTTGGTTCAGTAAATAAAGATGAGTTGGTGTCTGCTGTTGCTCTTCCTACAACTCCGGTGCCACCAACACGTCCAAATCTTTCAACTAATACAGTCACTGATGCATTGAGTCCGACACAATTTGGGTATCAAGCGTCAATTGCCTCAAGGGTTGTGAATAATAAATCTGACTTTTTACTAATGAGTGATCAAAATTCGGGAGCGACCTTTGATTATCAAAAACAAGGGTCATCTTTTGGAAATACAGAGATGATGTTTGCCTTATGGACGATTTACACTAAAAATAACCCCAATGCAAATTATGTCATTTATTTAGGACAAGATACAACTATTGGCTCTCCGGTGGATGATAATGGGGCGGTTGGTACTTTATCATCTAGTAACATTTCATTTGCGGACTTAAATGGACGAGCAAAAAGCATTACGATTGTTTCTGATTTTAATGATAATGTAAACAGTACAGCTAGTAATCAAAATGGAAAGAAATTAATTTTTGCAGTTTTTAACCCTGTAAACAACACAGTTGCACAGTGGTTTCTTGGTGTCCCAACAATATTGCGAAACGTAAACGTGGGAACCAATATGTCCGATACATTTTTGGTTCCTTCCTGGCTAAAAATATACGCGCAAGGTAGTCCGTTTGCCTTCAGTAACGGAGCATATATCTGGAATTCCAATGGTGCTGTTGTGAATGCAATGGTTTACGGTGGGTCAGATACAAGAGACCTAATTACCGATACTAGTGTTTGGATTGGCTCATCAGGGCAAGTTGGTAATAACTTTTCTGTCTTTGGCGGCAACGAAAAAAGCGGAACTATTACTGGAAATACACGCGTAACAATCGCCAACACAACAGGTACAGACACATTTCAAACGATGAGTGGTGGGTCATTAGCTGGCACGATTAAAGGGAACACAAGCTTAAATATTAAGACAAATAATACCTATATCAAGCGCATATTCGGTGGCGGTGTTGGTTTAAGTACCGCTACTGATCTC
>JAITWV010000103.1 GCA_031285105.1 Streptococcaceae bacterium
GAAAAAAGCATATATAGATAATTGAGATGAAGCAGAAAAGTATGGCACGGACTCTTTTAGTTGATTTTTGAGCAAAAAAAAGTTATACTTATGTTATAACGTTTATGAGGTGGTAATCATGGAAAAATTGAAAGTAAGAAAAATTGGTAATTCCCTTGGTGTTATCTTTCCACGTTCATCAGGATTAAAATTGAATGATGAATTACTTTATACACATGAAGGAACAAAGCATATTCTAGATTCATCTGAAGCGGATAAAGCACACGATAGAGCGTTGATTGAAAAAAGCTTTGAAGATTTTGAAAAAGGGTTGATTGTTTCTCATGAAGAAATGCTAAAAGAGTTTGGTGATAGCGGTTGGGGGAAATAATATTTGGATAAAGAATATGAATTAGTTTATCTGGCAAGTTTTAGGAATAGTTTACGAGAAATACGACAAGAATGGCGGAAACTAGGGATTTCTGAAGAATCTATTGCAAGGTTTATTAAAAGAATTAATACTTCCTTAGAGTATGTAGAATATAATCCTGAAATGTTTCCAGAAGTCTCAGATCGTTATGTTTTTTTAGTTCCGACCTATCGAATATCAGTTGGAAAGACATACGCCATCTTTTATCGGATAATAGAAGATTCAAAACAGATATTAGTAGGAAGCATGTTTCATCAAAAACAAGTAAAAGTAAAATTTTAATATGAGTGTTAAAGTCAATTTCTATTTTAGATTTTGGCTTTTTTTATATTTTCTAGGAGAAAAATAATGTATTCAAGGTTTTACCGTTGTGATTCGTCCAATTCAAAAACAAAACATCTTAGGAGCATACAAGAATATCAAAAAAACAACCGAAATTTGAAACCATTCCATCGGTTTACCAAGAGATTAAGTTACTCTTTTATAAAACAGGTCAATTGATGGCAAGTCGTAAGAAACTACAAGAACCTTTGTTGTTTACGAAATGCGGAGGGAAGTAAAAAAATAAACAAGAAAATAATCTCTTTGATTTTGCTGGTTTTTCAGCAATTTTGACAACTGAATAAAACGCATTTATGATCAGGCTGTTTTAGGAGAAATGCCAATAAACACGCAAATAATTCGCGTAAACAGCATACATCACAACACTTTGCCATGAAACCTTTGCTTTAAAGGGTCGAGCGATTTAACCAGAGGTAGGTCCGTTTTTGGTTGTGTAGAGTTTGGGGTAAAACCTAGCGAAATGACTTTGATGTTTTAATAGAAAAAAACCAGTGAAATCATGGAGAATATTTATATTTAATAAAAATTAATAGAACGAAATTTCTTATTCTTTTTAAGAAGGCAATGGCGGTTGTAATCAAAGAAGGAGTATAAAATTTTGTCAGATACACACCTAATTAAAACAGGTACACGCCCCAACAGACGAATTTATGCGCAAGTTTCTCAAGAAGTTTATCAAATGTGGCAAGAAATCAACGAATATGAACAAAAATCAAGCAAAAAAGATATTATCCTGCTTATACTTTGGAAAAATTGATTAAAGCACACCACGAATTAATGACAGCAGGTTTTATCTAAAATAGTAAATACTAGTAAAATTCCATGCAGTATTAAAAACGGTTTGGTAAAATAGGAAGAAATAAGAAATGGGGGATTAGAAATGAACAAAGAAAGCATTACAAATTTTATTAGGAAATACAAAAAAATATTATTGGAAGTTGTGCAGCAATCGTAGCATTTGGGGGAATAGGTGCAATCGTTCACCACCAACAAGTTAAAGCGGAAATTCAATCCGTGACAATACAACTGAAATCACAGCTGTATCGTGGGGAGTTAGGACTTAAAGAAATTCATGCACTTTTTGATCAAAAACAAGAATTTTTAGTTAAAGATATGACGCAAGAAAAAATCCATGAAGCAAGTTCGGCGGGTGTAGAAGTATCTGACCCGATTCAAGATACAGAAGAAATTCAAGCATTAATGAAGCAGGTCAATGAAAATAGTAAACAAATTAATGAACTGTCATTGAAAGCACAGATCATGTTTGATAAGCAAACCGAAGTAAATAAATTATTTACTGAGCCTGCATTAAACGGCTCTGAAACATCGAATGACCAGATTTTAGCAAAGGATATAAAACCAGATAGTTTAACAGCACTTGAAAAATACCTTGCGACAAAGGAAGTAGATACACCCTTCAAGAAAAAAATTAGAGATTTGGTGGCAGCTGCAAAAACACAACTTACTGATATTGAAACGGCAAAAAAGGCTGTCGAAGCTAGTGAAAAAGAGAAAGAAAATCGTGAGTTAAACAACAAAGCGATTGAAGCAGTTAATAAAATCAAAAATCCTGAAATCCAAAAATCTTATCTAGATAAATTGAATCCAATCAAGGACGAGTTAGATAAAAAAGACGAAGAAAAGAAAAAGATTGAGGAAAGCAAATCGCAAGAAGTCGCACAAGAACAGGCGAATCAAACAGGACAACCCGTTTACAATCAAAATACAGGAACCTATGTGCAACCAAGTAGTCCTGTATATAACCCTGGTAATGATAATTCAGGTTACACACCAACTCCACAACAGCCTTCAAACCCTGGAAATACAGGTGGAGGAAATTCTACACAACCACCACAGAATAATGGTAATGGAGGCGGGATAGTTGCACCACCCCCGCAAAGAATGTATACAGCTTATTGGGAACATATCAACGGGCAAACAATAATAGTAGGTACATTTTCAACATGGGCAGCAGCCGCTACTGCTGCAGAAAATGCAGCTTGGGCTAATGAGGATGTGTGTATCAGCTTTGGAGTAATGGAATAAATCAAAATGAAACAACTCCTATGAAAATTATAGAGTTGTTTTTTTACGTAGAAAGGGAGGGAAAGGATGTACTTTATACGTGCACCGTCTAGATAAATCGTAAAGTAATTCAAATTACAAAAAATCAAGGAGGATAATATGCTAAAAAAAAGCAAACATCTTTGGATGGTCGGTGTGATTTTATTTTCTGTGTTAAGTGGACTCATTCATCCGCTTATAGTCAATGCACGTACTGTTGGAAGTGTGACAGTAGATCAAAACTTTGCTCAGAATACGACTGTTACTGGAAATGGTAATTCAGGACAAGCATACATTGCGCCAATTACTGCCGATGGAGAATTAGTTTTTTGTTTAGATCCTTGGACACCTGTAATACAAGGTGGAGGATATGTGGGAACTGAAGCTACACCACAAAGTTTAACTAGAAGATTGCGGTATATTTCTGTGTTGTGGCGACGAGCTGGAACAGATATGATAACCTATGCAGTCGCTCAGGACATGATTTGGAACGAGCTAGGGTACACTACAGGAGATTGGTCTCCAACTGTTTCATCAAATTTTGTATCAAATGATAAAAGAAATGAAATCAAAGCTCTAATTAATAAAGCAATTGATGACTATTTACTAAAGCCAAGTTTTAGTGGTAAGTCTTTTGATGTGATTCTTGGAAAACCACTAGAATTAATAGACACAAACAATGTGGGGTTAAGTGAATTTGACCGATTACGAGAGAATTCGGCAAATATTGATTATTCAATTCAAGGGAATAAATTGATTATTACTGCAAAAAAGGAATCGAATTTAAATGGAAAATTAGGTTTAACCAAGAGTTTTAGTCAAGGGACCCCTTATATTTACACAAAGGGGAATTCTCAAACACTATTGCTTGGTAAAATTTCTGACCCAAATTTCTTTAGTATAAACTTAAACATAATCAAATACGGAAACATAAAAATCCAAAAAGTTGACAAACAATCAGGAAATATTGTCCCAGGAACAAAGTTTAAACTAGAATTTTCTGATGATACTGCTAGTAAAGAAGTCACCACAGATAATAATGGTGCTGTGACGCTCACGGATGTGGCATTAGATGGTGTAGAAGTAACTGTTACAGAAACATTTGTCCCTGAACCCTATGTCCTTGATGCCACTCCGCAGAAGATAAAAATCATCGGTGGACAAACCATTCAAGTAACTAGTCAAAATATGCGACAAAAAGGTCAAGTGAAACTAGAAAAACAAGGAACAGAATCAGGAAAAGATCTATGGAATTCACACTATTCTCTTGCTGGCAACGTTTTTGATATTCGTGAAAAATCAGTTGATGGACCAATCGTAGATACCATCACCACAGACGAAAAAGGATATGCAGAGTCGACAAATAATCCTGAACAATCAAATATTGAAATAAAAAAAGACTATTGGGTCACAGAACGGACTGCCTCTGATGGATTTGTTAACACCTTTAAACCTGTTAAATTTAATCTTGACTATGCTGGGCAAACTGTTTCAATCGTTATCCATGATATAGATGGAACAAATCAAGAAATCACAGGCGAGTCTACCTTAACCAAAGTTGACCGAGATACAGGCGAAAGTGTGTCTCAAGGTGCATCCACTTTCAAAGGTGCAGAATATACGCTTTTTTACAATGAAGATATTGACGGACATAAAAAAGGCGACCCTGTATTAACTACTGGAAAGTTCAAGCCAGAAATCACTCAAGGCACACTTTCAGATAAGCCCATTGCTGAAAATGCTTTAACAATAACGATTAACGAAAACAAACAGGTCGGTGTAAACCATTTAGCACTTGGAAAATTTTATTGGCAAGAAACCAAATCACCAATTGGTTACACCTTAGACCAAACGAAATACACATTTGAAATAACCAAACAGGATGATTCTCAGGCAGTAATCACACAGGATATCACGGCTAAACAACAAGTTATTCGTTTTAACTTCAATTTCTTCAAGTATATTAACTCAGCCAACGGTTCCGCAAGTTCTGGAGCGAATGGATTAGAATTTGCTCTTGAACCTTTAGAAACCACTCAATCAGATGTGAATGGTGAACCTACTGTGACAACCGCTCAACACCCAACTTTAGCTTTTGACGGATATGCTGAATTTAACCAGATTCTCTACGGTGATTATCGTTTAATTGAAACCAAAGGCGCACCAGGTGTGGAAAATATTAAACCATTATTGATTCACTCGACATTTAATGAAAATAAAGAGGATTACGAGGAGTCAACTTATACTTTTACGATTACTGAAGAAGGCTCAGAACATCCCATTAAAACCGTAACGATACCATATAAGGAGTTAATAGACACCTCCTTTACTGTGCCAATGGGCAATATGAATCTTTACGATTTACCTGAAGGGGAAAATGAAATTTCTTCCCTACAAACATGGGAAAGTGGCGCAAAAGCTGTTGTACCAAATGGCAAACAACTAGCGATTGACCACGTTCATTACAATCTATCTCAAACAGGGAAATGGTACCTTGTATCTGATAGTGTCGATGTCGAGGAAACAAAGAATGCCTTAAAGAAAAAAGAAACCGCTGAACCAGTGATTCTTGCTTCCACTAAAAAGATAGTTGAAAATCAAACCAAACAAGTCACATGGGAAGTCAATCAAGAATTAGACACGGACAAATATCAAGGGAAAACAATCGTTCGTTTGAATTATTTGTACGAATCTGAAGAAGCTTATAAAAACGGTGAAAAACCAATTGCACTTGATGCCGACATTCAAAATCAAGCCCAAACAATTACCATTCAATCCGATAAAACAACTGTTTCCACACAAGCCCACACAGGAGATGGTAAAACGCAGACATTTGTATATGGCGAAAAAATCACCGCTTATGACACGATTAAGTTAAGCAACACCGTAATTGATGGTAGAAACCAAACCACATATGCTAGACTTCATGCGGTTTTACCTAACAATATGAAAGATTTTAAG
>JAITWV010000215.1 GCA_031285105.1 Streptococcaceae bacterium
CAAAAAAGCTGCTTCCGTCTCGCCACAGCAGCCACACCGTCGAGCCAGTCCGCAGCCCAAATGCGAAAACTCGTAAATGAAGAATACGTTAAAGTCTTACTTATTTCACAAACTCCAAATAACTTACGATGTACTAAATCGAAATTAATATTAGCTAGTATGACAGGTTTCTTCTATTTTATTCCACTTCTAATAACTCATCTTCTTGATATTGTGCATTAAATATCGGTGCTTTAACTAATCCAATATAAGCAATTAATAAAAGGACTGAAAGGATGATAAATAATCCAAAGAATCCACGTACACCAATGCTATCAAGTAAAAGCGTATATAATTGTGCCATAATCACTGAGGAAATATTAGCATAAAAGAACATTCTAACCGCAATTTTGCCTGCTCTTGCTTCACCAAATATTTGTTTCATAATTGAGATTAAGCCTAAATAAATAAAGGCAAATGTAAACCCGTGAAATAAATAAGTCGCAGCAAATGTGATTGCATTGGGTGCCAAAAAGGCTAAACTCCAACGAGCAATCGAACACATAAAGCCAATCGCAATCATTTTTCGTGCGGAATATTTGGCAATTAATTTATCTGCTGAAAGTAAAGCAGCTACTTCTGAAATACACGAGCCCATTAAAACTGCAATGGAGGCCCACAAGGTTGCTTGTTGCAAATTCATATCAAAATTACTTTGGAAGTGTCCATTTAGCAAGAAGCCAAATGAGTTAGGCATCACCATCACCAAGGCACTTAATAATAAAATGGCATGAATTGGTAAGGGTAATTTGGCTTTTTTATTGTCGTTTACTTTTGCTACATTTTTTTCTAACTTGGTATTTAAATTTAAAAGTAGCAATAAGGCATTTAATCCTGCTGCAAATAATAATAAGAAAGATGGATCTGGTAAAACAACTAATAAGGCTGAAACGATAAAACCTGATGCGGTAAATCCAAGTGAGCCGAACATGCGAAACTTGCCGAAGTCTAGATTATTTTTTCCGGTATATTCAATGACGCCACTTTCCCAAGTCATATCATGTCCTGTCCCCATGATGATGTAAAACAAGAACAGAAATTGATAAATATTGCTTGGTACAAAGAACAAAACAATACACATAACTAAGCGTAAAATCAATGAAAGACGTAAAAACCTTTGGCGGTTCACAATTCGTTCATTGAGTTTGCTGTAAAGGTACATTGAGGCAATGACAGTAAGCTGCATGAATGCCATCATTTGTAAAGCTGTTGCGTGGGGGACTCCTTTTGCAGCCATCAAGGTATGAAATTGAATTGACCAAATAGCGGTAAGGATTAAATAAAAGAATGTCTGGGTTTTGATTAATAGATTTGTTTTGAGCAATTTATTTACCTCGTTTTTTATGTAGGTTGCATTATTGAACGAAATGCAACATCTGGGTATAAACTTCTTTTTTGTCTAAATCAGCATGTAATAAATGATAGCCATCTGGAAAATGAACGTGTTGAAAATTTCCTTTTGCTTGTTTAACAAAGTCTTCAATGTGTAAAAGACTGACAATTTTTTCTTGTCCGGCACTAAGTAGTAAAACGGGTAACTCAATCTCACCAGCTTTATTTTGAACGAATTTCCCATGTTCTAAAACTTGCGTTAATAAATGAAAAGAAATGCGGTCATGAAAAATTTTGTCTTGTTGCAGGTTGAGTACTTCACTGGTGTCTCGTGTAATTTTTTTCTTATTCAAACGAGAAGAAACCGCTAGTTGTTTATTCCAAGCAGCTAGTTTTTGAGCAATCGTTAACACCGCTTTGGGTAATGGTTTGGGTAATTCAAGCCAAGGAGATTCAATAATTGCTTTTGTATAACGTTTACCTGAATAACGCAATAAGGCATTAATCGCAATGTTTCCACCCATACTATGCCCAAATAAAATAACTGGTTTGCCTGGATACCATAAGTCAATTTTCTTACGAATCCATTTAATATCGCGCATAAAATCAGTATAATCAATAATCACACCTTGTGCTTTTTTACGTTGTTCTACTGTTTTATCTGGCATTTGCCCAAAACCACGTTGTTCAAGCATGATGCACGCATAGCCATTTTTAGCAAATATTTCCATAAATTCTTGATAATTGCCTAAATGTTCGCCAAAACCATGCACAATTTGAATGACACCTTTGATTTCACCTTTAGGTATTGTGCGACCAACTCTTAGTTTCACTCCGTCTTTCATATTTACGGACTCTAATATAAATTCGTGCATTTGTTCACCACAAATCCTTTTCATTTTAACATAAAAAAACGTTTGAAAATGAATAAACTTCAAGCGTTTTCATTAAAATTATTTCACATTTTCACCAGTAGTAGCAATGACTTCTTGATACCATGCAAATGAGTCTTTCTTATAACGCTTCAGACTTCCTTGACCATCGTTGTCTTTATCAACATAAATGAAACCGTAACGTTTTTTCATTTCACCAGTTCCATAAGAGATGATATCAATGAATCCCCATGGAGTATAGCCGATTAAGTCAATGCCGTCATATTCTACCGCATCACGCATGGCTTTAATATGAGCAGATAGATAATCAACGCGGTACTGGTCATGAACTGTTTTGTCTTCTTCAAGAATATCAATGGCACCAAAACCATTTTCAACGATGAACAATGGTTTTTCATAACGCTCGTTAAACCAGTTCATTGAATAACGTAAACCAAGTGGATCAATTGGCCAACCCCAGTCACTTTCTTTGATGTGTGGATTAGTTGTGCGGTCGTTTTCTTCATCGTAATCAAACGCCGGTGCTTTGCCTTTATCTGCCACCGGAAAACTCATATAATAACTAAATCCAATGTAGTCAACTGGACCATTCTTCAAAATTTCTTTATCTTCTTCGGTAATATCAATATTGAAATTGCTACGTTTGAAGTGATTTAAGATATATTTTGGATAATGCCCACGACAATGCACATCGCTAAACCAGTAACGTCTTTGCATTGCCACTTGTGCTGCCATAATGTCTTCTGGTTTGCAGCTATATGGATAAAGTGGTACCATCGCAATCATTGAACCAATTTGGAAATCTGGATTAATTGCATGCCCAATTGCCACTGCTTTTGCTGATGCAACTAATTCATAGTGAGCCGCTTGATACATCATTTCTTCATGATTGTCGCCATCTTTGTAGATAATTCCAGAGTTGGTAAATGGCGCAAAATTGTCTTGGAAATTGGTTTGGTTATTGATTTCGTTAAAAGTCATCCAATATTTTACTTTGTCTTTATAGCGTTCAAAAACAACTTGGGCAAAATTAGCAAAAAAGCCAATTAATTTACGATTGGTCCAGCCGCCATATTCTTTGACTAAATGATAAGGCATCTCAAAATGAGACAAAGTAATAACTGGTTCAATGCCATATTTTAAACATTCGTCAAATAAGTCATCATAAAATTGTAAACCAGCTTCATTTGGCATTTCTTCATCGCCATTTGGAAAAATACGTGTCCAGGCAATCGAAGTACGAAACGCTTTTAAGCCCATTTGCGCAAATAATGCCACGTCTTCTTTATAATGATGGAAAAATTCAATTGCCGTATGATTTGGATAATTTTCACCATCAATAATCCCATCGGTAATTCGACGAGGAACCCCGTGCGCACCAGCCGTCATGACATCAGCAATCGAAATTCCTTTGCCACCTTCGCCAAATCCACCTTCAATTTGATGAGCAGCCACCGCGCCACCCCATAAAAAATCTTTACTAAAAGCCATTTTTCTCTCCTTATCTAACAAAAACGGCTGAGACCAATAACGCGTCTCAGCCTTGTCGTTTAAAAATTTAAATTATTCCGCATCACCAGAAGCTTCAATTTGTACTTGTTGAATGTCCATGTATTTAGCAAATGGGAAGTAAATCACTGCCACTGCGGTAATACATACGATTTGCAATAACATTGCTGGAACACCACCAACTAAGAAACCTGAGATAATTGGAGGAGTTGTCCATGGAACTTGTACTGCTGTAAACAATGGAACGATACCAGTATATAAAGCAAAGTACACGATTAATGCTGAAATGATTGGGCCAAAGATAAACGGAATCGCCATAATTGGGTTCATTACGATTGGTGTACCAAATAACATCGGCTCATTAATGTTGAACGCACCAGGAACGATAGATAAACGTCCTAAAGTTTTGTATTGTTTTGATTTTGCAAAAACTAACATGAACAATACTAAACCTAAAGTCATACCTGAACCAGTAACTGTTACGAATTGATCGATAAATTGTTGTGTTACAATACGTCCACCGTTCGCAATCGTCAATTCACGACCTGAGTCAATGATTGATTGATTTTGTAAGGCATTTGCTTGTAAAAGTGGCGCCATAATCGAACCTACTACGTTTGGACCATGTACCCCAAACCACCAGAAGAATGAGAATAAGAATGGAATCGCAATTGCTCCGAATAATCCACCTGTTAAACCTTGTAATGGTGTTTGTAATACTTCAAAAATCCAAGCCAAGAATGTTGTACCTAAAACTCTATCAAAGAATCCATAAACGATCATTGTTAATGTGATAGATACAGCCGCAGGAATAATCGCTTCAAAAGTTGCCGCAATATTTTCTGGTACTCCATCAGGCATTTTGATTGTTACTTTACGTTTGATGAACCAAGAATAAACAATAGCTGTTGAAATCCCGATAACAATCGCCGCAAACATACCTTGTCCTGCTGACCATGTTTTGTCTAAGATGTTTCCAACAGTAATTGGATCAATCGCATTACCAGCAGCATCAGTTGTAACTTGAATTGTTGGGTTTTGTAATAAGAAGAAGTTTGTCAAAGCAACAAAACCAGCTGGAATTGACTCAACTGCATTCATTCCCGTTTCACGACAGTAAGCAATCGCAATTCCCATAACAGCAAAGTATGCCATTACACCAAAAGATGCGTTAAATGCTTGGTTAAAATAATCTGTTAATCCTAAGTTAGCAATTAATTGAGTAACTGCAGGGATAGGGAAGTTTGTCAACAGTAAGAAAATCGATCCGACAATTGTAAATGGCATAGTAAGAACCATACCATTTTTAATTGCGTTAACCGCTTTGGTTTGAACGAATTTCAAAACTGGAGGCAAGATTACGTTGTTAATGAAATTTTCCATTAGATAATACCTCTTTCTTTAAGTAAAAATAAATAATAATAAATATGTTGCTAAGTACATGTGTTATATTAAAACGTTTACAACCAAATGTAAAGGTTCTTTTTACTTTTAGAAACATGTTTCAAGGAAGAAAACAAATCAAGGTTTTAATGAAATGTTTATGAGATTAAAGATATTTACTATTCATAATGAAGGAAAAATTAATTATTGTCTGGTGCAAATAATATAAAAAAGCTAGCAAGAACAAATCCTACTAACTTAATAAAGTTTATTTTATTTTTTATTCAACTGAAAAAAGATAAGGATAAACCGGTTGATCGCCTTGATGCGTTTCAATTTCGATTTCATCATTAATTGCTTCAATAGCTTTAACGATGCTGTTGACTTCCTCTTTTTTTCCATCAACGCCGACAATAATTGTTAGAATTTCAGCGTCTTCATTTAACATTTTCTTGATTGACTCAATTGACGCTTCCACAACTGATGGATTTGAAATGACAATTTTTCCTTCAACCATACCGATAAATTCATCTTTGCGAACTTCTAATCCGTCAATAGTTGTATCACGAACAGCCGTGGTTACTTGACCTGAAATAACTTCTTCAAGTGCAGCGCTCATTGCTTCTTTGTTTTCTTCTAATGATGAATTTTCATTAAATGATAACAATGCGCTCATTCCTTGAGAAACGGTCTTAGATGGCACAACAGCAACTGGAATATCAGCTACCTCAGCTGCGGCATCTGCTGCCATGAAGATGTTTTTATTGTTTGGTAACACGATTACTTTATCTGCATTTACTTCATTAATTGCTTTTAAAATATCCTCTGTTGATGGGTTCATGGTTTGTCCACCAGAAATAACGTAGCTTGCACCCATTTGTTTGAAGATTTCAGCTAAACCATCTCCTGCTGAAATTGCAATCACTGCAAACGGAATACGTGGTTTTGGTGCCGTTTTTGCTTCTTCTTTTTCAACCACTGCATCATGCTGATTACGCATATTGTCCACTTTTACTTTTGTTAATGAACCAAAACGTTGACCGTATTGCATGATGTAACCTGGGTCTTCTGTGTGGATGTGCACTTTGATTACTTCATCATCATTTACTACTAATAATGAGTCACCTTTTTCATCTAAATGATTTCTAAATGCATCGTAATCAAATTCATCTGTAACAGTAGGTCCATCGCCAATTGCGACCATGATTTCTGTACAATAACCAAATTTAATATCTTCAGATGAAACAGAGTGTCCAACTTTTGTATGTTCAACATTCACTAAATCATCCATAACACCAGGATTTACTTCGAAATCTTCTGACTGAATATATTCACCAGTTAATACTTCTAAGAAACCTTCATAAATGAATAATAAACCTTGTCCACCTGAGTCTACTACACCGACTTCTTTTAAGACTGGCAATAAATCAGGAGTTTTTGCTAAAGCTTTTTTCGCACCTTTGACAACTGCTTTCATGACTTCAACAACATCATCAGTTTGCTCAGCTTTTCTTTCACCAAACTCTGCAGCACCACGAGAAACAGTTAGGATCGTTCCTTCAACAGGCTTCATTACGGCTTTATAGGCTGTTTCTACTCCACCACGAAATGCTTTGGCGAAGTTTTTTGCATCTAAAGTTTCTTCATCAAGAATTGCTTTTGAAAAGCCACGGAATAATTGAGATAAAATAACCCCAGAATTTCCACGCGCGCCCATTAAAAGGCCTTTAGATAAAATTTGCCCTAATTGTCCAATATGATCCGTTGATGCATCAGCTACGGCTTTGGCACCTGTTGTCATTGAAAGATTCATATTAGTTCCTGTATCACCATCTGGCACAGGAAAAACATTTAAAGCGTTCACGTATTCAGCATGTTTTGCTAAACGAGATGATCCTGCTTGCACCATTTCTTGAAACTGACTTGCTGTGATTTGCGTTTGACTCACGAAAATTTCCTCCTTAATAAATGCTTAGTCTGGTAATACTCGTACGCCTTGTACAAATACATTCACAGAATCAGCGACAATGCTTAATTGAGATTCTAAAGCATATTTCACGCGTTCTTGCACATTACGTGAGACTTCAGAAATTTTTGTTCCATAACTTACGATTGTATAAACTTCTACAGTAATATCGTTGCCTTCATGACGCACGACAACACCTTTTGAATAATCTTCTTTGCGTAATAATACGTTTAAATTATCCTTTAATTGCTTACGACTTGCCATACCAACAATCCCGTAAATATCTGTTGTAGCTCCTCCGACAACCGTTGCGATTACTTCGTTTGCAATTTCAATTGATCCTTGAGCTGTTTGAATGGTTACTGCCATATTAATATATACCTCCGAATAATATTTTCTCGTTTACTATTCTATCACGAATGATGAAAGAATTATATGAAAAGAGGTTGATTTTACTTTCATTAGCTTACATAATTTACATTATTTTGAGAAGTTTGTCAAATTACTAGAAATTTTTTTCTTGCAATTTATTTTTAGATATGTTAAATTATTCAAGTATGAGCGAGAAAGCTTATTGAATTCAAGGCAAAGGAGGAATTACGAAAATGGCTAAAGTATGTTACTTCACTGGACGCAAAACTGTTTCTAGTAACAACCGTTCACACGCGATGAACCAAACAAAACGTACAGTTAAACCTAACTTACAAAAAGTTACTGTTTTAATCGATGGTAAACCTAAGAAAGTCTGGGCATCAACTCGTGCTTTGAAATCAGGTAAAGTTGAACGCGTTTAATTTGAACTGTAATAACCCGATGTATTCATTTGAGTACATCGGGTTTTTGTTATGCTAATCTTGATTTTTTTAGTTGGATATATGAAATACGTGAACTACTCGCCACCTAAAGAGGTGGGAGCTTCTTGCGTAATCCATAGAGTTTCACTCTTTACCAAAATAGGCAAAGTGCCAGCGCTTAGGAAATCAAGCAAGCTATCCCCGCAGTCCCTGCGGTTGATGTGTATTTAGTTATACCAAAGAAAGCCCTTCTATCAAGATGTTCTTTGCTGCATTGATATCTCTATCGTGGAAGGTACCACAATTTGGGCATTGCCATTCACGAATATCAGGTGATTTCTTTCCATCCTTATGTCCACAATCAGAACAGATTTGGCTTGAGGCAAACCATCAATCAATTTTGATA
>JAITWV010000111.1 GCA_031285105.1 Streptococcaceae bacterium
TCACTTCTTCCAGATACTTATTCTCATAAACTTTTCCAGTAAGAAGTTCTAGTATAACTTTTTTCTCGCCATCTGCAAGCTTAAGAATATTATTGCTACGTGCTTCCAACAACTCTAAATAAATTTCATCAAATTTCGCATTCAATTCATTTAGCTTCTTAACTTCATCGTATGGGTCTTGCATATTAAGAATTTTAGATAGTTTAGAAACCACTTCATCCAACGCTGGATTACTAATCTCACTTTCAGATTCTTTAATTTTCTTAACATTGTCTTGCGCTTTTTCCCAAAATTCTTTCGTTTTACTTCCGTGTTTATGGAAACTTTGAATTTTCTCAAAATCTTCAGCCCAATCAAGTAAAATATCGCGATTTTGACTAACAATATTGAAGAAGTCCTCAACAGATTTTGTCGCTAAGATTGCGTCTAAATATCGTTTATTCGAGGTATACAAATAATTACCTGGATAACGATAAGCTTTGTTTGAAAAATACTCGTTAAGCTTGTTAATATGGCTACTAACTGCACTTTTGAAGTCTTTCATCGTTTGTTCGTTGTTATTATCATCTACTAGAGATAAGTTATTAAATAACTCTTTTCCAACTTGATCAACAATCTTTTTCAATTTTGCTGAAATGATAACTGCTGGGATAATTTTTACTTTTTCCGCATCTCTTCGCTTTTGAACAACAGATAAAATTTCTCTACTATCAGCCATACGAGAAATATTGACGTTGTTGATCAACAAATCGATTTTCGCACTCATAAATAGGTGAGCAATAATCCATTCGATATCTAAGTCCACAAACCCAAATGGTTGTTTTTTCTCAAACTGATCTCTTATAGTTTTCAAGGTTATTGTAATTTTTTCTCTATCTTTTTGCGCGATAAAACGTAAAACTTCATCCACAGCAAGTTGATTGGATAGATCTACAAGTAGAGAATCTTGGTTTTTGATTGTCGCCATAATGTCTGCATCCTCTTTAGGCGAATCAATATAACTTAATTTATGATAAACTTCGCTTGCCATATTTTGCAATCCAGTTTGAAGCTTCATTTTAAAGTCATTACCTGATAATACGATCTCATTGCCATTAAAAAAGAATTTAACCTCTTTGAGAACATCATCAATTTCTTTTTTCAGTTCAATACTTAAATCTGATAATTCTTCTTGTTTTTCAGACCTAACTTGTTTATTACTATTTAGAATTGTTGAGGTTTGCGTATTTAAGTAATTATTTAATTTTACATATGCCGACAAATCTTCCATAAGAGTCTTTTCAGGTGGTATTACAATATAGAGGTGATTTCTTGAACTCTTGACCGCAATTTCCGCCTCTTGCCCTGAAAGGTCTGAATATGGTGAAATAAAATTAACAGTCATTTCAGCGTTATTGACTTGTTTATATTGAAGATTATCCATAACTGGAATGTAAGAAAAGACATAGCGATTCTTAAATTTTCTTCCGCCAACTTTCCCGAGTTTTTCATAGGAGAAAGTATTCCCATCAATAACTCCATCAAAAATACGCTTAGACAATTCTGCAATAAGCTGGCTATCAGTAATGCTTTGATTATTGATTTCACGAGTAATTTCTTGTTCTTCGTCAGTCAAGAAAATGTAATTGTCTAAGTTTTTTCGAACATAGTTTTGTTTGATAAGTAATTCAAGAGCTTTTTCGATTCTTTTTTTAATTTCAAGTCTATTTTCTTTCACATTGCGGGTCATTAAAATTGCAATGTTGTCGATGTTGGGTTTGACTTCGTTTCCAACATATTTAATCAAAAATAGAACACGTAAAACATTCACATTAAACTCATCTTCATCTGTTGGAGATAGAATAATTGGATCATCCTTTGCTCTTGCTATCACTCTTTGAATAGCCGTATCCATCCATCGTTCCATCGGTAAAAAGAATTGATCTAGTGAAACAAGTGATGTCGTATCTTTTTCCTTATTGTTTTCTGCCGCTTCTTTAAACAACGCCAACAGCGAACGCTCGCCAGAAGATAAATTTGATCCTTGGTGAGAATGTTTTCGTATCTCAGTCAAAATATCTGCAAGCAAATTAAATTGATAAGGAATAAATGGATAAATTGTAGCAAAATCATTGGCATTTTCAAAAAAAGGTTTCTCTGGGCTTTTTTCAAATCTAAATTTATTTTTTAAATCAGATTCGTATTCTGCATAATCAGCTTCAAGGCTATCACTTGCAACCTTTTTCTTTTTTAAAATTCTTTCTTTGATTACTTCATCCGCATTTGCAGAAGATAGACTGATAGTTGTACCGAAACGATCTTTAATTTTAGAAAAATCATTTTCAGAATTATTTACAAAAGTAGTGACATGATCAATTGCCTCTTGGCTTGTCACTAACACCCAAGCTCTTCCTTCACACTCACGTCCTAAATCTTCAACAACTGTCTGCAATTGAAGCGTTAAATCACGATTACCACCAATATACTGTCCTACCTCATCGACCATGAATGCAATGTGGTGATCACTACCTTTTGTTTTAAGATATTCTTTTACTCGTTTAGCGAAATCCTCAATACTAATTGAAAACTCCCTAGCTGCCTTTTCCAAAACATTTGTAATAGCTTCTTCACTTAAAAAGCCAATTTGAATAACTGCTTCTTTGATATCGTCAGTAATCCAATCAAATTCATGTCGCTCGTCTTCCCAGTTATTCCCATTTATCTGTTTAAAAGCAGATTTGAACGCATCATATTGCTCTTCTTTTACAAGTCTACGCTCAAAATCAGCTAAATATGGAATGGTACTATATCCTTGATATTCGTTGAAAACTTTAAGAAAGACATTTACAATTCCGTTCTTATCCTTCTTCCCGCCCGCATCACTTTTGGAGTCTATGTTGAACAAAATGACATCTGTCTTGATTTGGGTAACTCTTTCCATTGCAGCTATTGTAAGTGGATCATGAATTTTATTGTCCTCTTTAAAATATTGCAATGCTGGTTTGCCACCAACTTCTTTATTTGCTAAAAGATAAGAAACAATTTTTAGAAAGTGTGATTTACCAGAGCCAAAAAAACCTTGAATCCATACGCCCATTTTGTCTGTTGGATTATTTATACTACTTTGATAATTGGTGAATAGTTTGTTGAAGTGTTGTTGTAACTCCCTTGTAACAACATATTCTTCAAGTTCTTGTTTAATATTTTCTTCTTTTGCTTGACCAACCTTAATGACGCCTTGTATCGGGCGATCAATATCTTTTGCGAATATGTTAATTAAAGACATATTCG
>JAITWV010000346.1 GCA_031285105.1 Streptococcaceae bacterium
AAAACAAAATGATAACTTGTGTGATAATACCAATGGCATAAAGAAGATAAGAATACTTAGACCATCCTTTGAAACCGTCGATAGTGAGCTCTTTTAGTGTTGTTGTGGTTGAATTTTTCAAAACAATGCTCCTTGTTGATGATTTTTTTTTATTAAACCATTTTTGAAGTTTTCGTTCAAAGAATTTGTTTGGAAAATGTTTAAGTCTGAATTTTTCAAGATTCTATCTCTTTTTCAGGTTATCTTTTGCCCAATTTGAACATACTTAATATAATGGTGGTAATAGTAAACAAAAAGGGGATGAGTGTATGCTTGATCGTCAAATGATTGCCAAAATGTTAATAGATTCTGTAGGTGGAACGGACAATATTAATCGTGTGGTCTGTTTGGAAAAACACAACCTTATCGAAATATATCTCAATGAATCAATTGATATTTCTTTAAGAACAATGCGTGATATTTCTGAAACGATTGAAAAAATTATCGTAAAAAAAGACAGGTTGTTGATCTTTTTCAAAAGGGATATTAGGATGGTTTATGATGAAATTGATTTATATATGAAATCTCGACCGACTCTAACTCGCCCTAAGGAAACAAAAGGGTTTGAAAAGATTCAATGTTTTTTCTTGGATTTGATTGAAAATATGTCAGGAACAATGATGCCAGTTATACCAATGCTTGCGATGTGTGGAATATTTGGTTTTTTCATGCAGTTTATTGCTGAGTTACCAAATACACCGATTAGTACGAACTCACAATTTTTTATTATTTGGAATGCCGGTTGTACAGCTATTTTTTATTTCATTCCATTAGTTATTGCCAATTTTGCAGCTAGACAAATTGGCGCAAAACCGATTGTGTTAATTACGATTGCGGCCTTTTTGGTTTATCCAGATATGATTAAGTTAAGTGATGGTCCTATACAATTTTTTGCATTTAATATACCATCGTTAAATTATTCTTACACGATTTTTCCAATTATTGTTGCGGCCTTTCTGGCTAAGTATTTGGGCAGTTGGTTGGAAAAAAGGTTACCAAGTGCAGGGAGTCAATTTAGTGTGCCATTTTTAACTGCTTGTTTAGTTGGGTTATTTATTATTTATGTTGGTGGACCTTTGCTTGGTGGATTTGCGGCTCTTTTATATAATTTCTTTAATCTACTTTTACAATTGAATACATTTTTAGGTAGGTTTGTTATTGGGGCAGCTTATCAAATATTGGTTATTTTTGGGTTGCACTGGATGATTACACCGATGGTAACTCAACATGCGAATGAAGCCATTCCAATTATTTGGATGAGTTGTATTCCATTTGCTTTGGTCGCTCAAGGTGCTGGTGGGATTACTTGTTATTTAAGAACTTCAAATAAAGCGATTAAAGCAGCAGCACTTTCAGGAATTTTATCATCAATCGCAGGGATTACCGAACCGGTTTTATTTGGTGTGAATTTACGTTATGGCCGAATCTTTTTGGTTTCATGTATTGGTGGAGGTATTGGCGCATTAGTTGCGGGTTTGTTAGGAGTAAAATATTATATGCCTGAAGGAATGCTGCTAGGTGGGGCACCATTTGAAGTTGGAGCACCGGATAATTTGAGGAATACGCTAATGTTTGTTCTTGCTATTATTATTTGTCTTGGTATAACAATTGCATTAAATTGGTTTTTATCATTTAAAAATGTGGATAAAGAATTTGGTTTGCTCGAAAATTAAGGACATGACCGAGGGAACACAAAAATTCTGCAGCTATCAATAGTGAAGCTGCAGAATTTTTTAATTTTGTTTATAGGTGCTTAAAAACTCACGTAAACTATCTGCACATTTTTGTAATTCATCGACTTCTGGTAAGTACACAATGCGGAAATGATCCGGTTCATCCCAGTTAAATGAGCGGCCATGAACAAACATGACTTTGTGTTTGTGCAAGAAATCAAAAGCAAATTTTTCATCATCATAAATGTTAAATTTCTTCACGTCTAATTTTGGAAACAGATAAAAGGCGGCTTTTGGTTTTACAAATGATAAACCAGGAATATCTTCAAGAGCATTACAAATAGTTTCTCTTTGCTCATATACACGTCCACCAGGTAAAAGCATATCAAACACTTCTTGATGTCCAGTTAATGCCGGTTCAATGATTTGTTGGGCTAAAACATTAGAACACAAACGCATACTTGCTAGACAGTTAATGCCTTCGATATAGTTTCTAGCACGCTCTTTGTTTCCAGATAAGACCAGCCAACCCGAACGAAAACCTGCAGCTAAATGTGATTTTGATAGTCCATTTAAAGTAACAACTAATAAATCAGGTGCTAAAGGAGCAATCGGCACATGCTTTAAACCATCCATCAATAAACGATCATACACTTCATCAGAAAAGATAATTAAATCATTTTGACGGGCAATTTCCACGATTTCTTCTAGTAACTCTTTTGAATAAACCGCACCTGTTGGATTGTTTGGGTTAATTAAAACAATACCTTTCGTGTTTGAATTGATATTTTTGCGGATATCATCCAAATCAGGCATCCAATCAGCTTGTTCATCACAACGATAATAAACAGGCGTTCCACCAGCCAATACGACCTCAGCTGTCCAAAGAGGGTAGTCAGGTCTTGGAACTAAAACCTCATCACCAGTGTTTAAAAGAGCCAACATTGCTAATTTAATACATTCGCTGACACCATTTCCCGTATAAATATCATTTTCATCGACATTTGGAAAACCTAAATCACGACAATAATTCGCAATAGCTATTCGTGCATTCAACAAACCTTTGGAATCACTATAAGCTTCTGATGGTACTAAGTTATTTCTTAGTACCTCCATGATATTTTCGGGTGCTTTAAAGCCAAAAGCAGCTGGATTTCCTGTATTTAAACGTAAAACTTTTTCGCCACGATCACGCATACGTAAAGCTTCATCTAAAACAGGACCCTTTAAATCATACTTGATGTGTTGCATTTTATCTGATTTTAAAATTTTGTTATTCATATAGAAAGCACACTCCTTTTTTGGGTGGAAAGTTGATTACTCAACCCTAAATTTATTACCTTTATTTTATCGGAATTGAACAAAAATTGTAAACGTTATTACCATGAAAGTTTGCTGATAAATTTTCTAACTTAAAAATTGTCGAAACTAACTTATAAGTGTGCTAAAATAGTTTGGAAAGCGAAAAATGGAGGAATTTAAAAATGGTTGTACCTAAGTATAAACGTGTAGTCCTAAAACTTTCAGGTGAAGCTTTAGCCGGCACACAAGGTTTTGGAATTGACCCAAAAATCGTCAAAGAAATTGCTTCAGAAATTAAAGAAGTGTATGAATTAGGCATTGAAATTGCAATTGTTGTTGGTGGTGGGAATATTTGGCGTGGGCAAGTTGGTGCTGATCTTGGAATGGAACGTGCGACGGCTGACTCAATGGGTATGCTTGCGACAGTTTTAAACGCATTAGCATTGCAAGATACACTAGAAGCTTTAAATGTGCCAACACGTGTACAAACTTCGGTTGATATGCACAAAATTGCAGAACCATACATTCGTCGTCGTGCAGAACGTCATTTAGAAAAAAATCGTATTGTTATTTTCGCAGCCGGAACAGGAAACCCTTACTTTTCAACAGATACAGGTGCAGCATTACGAGCAGCCGAAATTAACGCAGATGTAATTTTGATGGCAAAAAACAACGTTGATGGTGTTTATTCTGCAGATCCAATGAAAGATCCAACAGCTGTAAAATTTGACGAATTAACTCATATGGACGTTCTTCAAAAAGGGTTGCAAGTCATGGACTCAACCGCAAGCTCGCTATCAATGGACAATAATATTGATTTAGTTGTCTTCAATTTGAACGAAAAAGGAAATATTAAACGTGTTGTTTTAGGTGA
>JAITWV010000378.1 GCA_031285105.1 Streptococcaceae bacterium
TTCACAGCTAAAATCATGCACTTGTTCTTAACAAAAGGTTGGTACATCAAGTTTCCAGACGGCGTACCACCAGCGGTTTCTAAAACAACAGATAAAATGAACATAACAACCATAATAACGGCAGCTGGTGTTAATGAAGCAAATGTTTTAGAAACCGCTGGTGGTACGCCGTCTGGAAACTTGATGTACCAACCTTTTGTTAAGAACAAGTGCATGATTTTAGCTGTGAACATTGCCATTAAAATCGCTGAGAAAATCCCACGAGCACCTAAACCACTAGTTACAAATGTAAATGTCTCATGTTCAATTTGAAGCATCAAAAACGCCATCGTCGCAACGGTTGCTGTTCCAAGTGCATCAATTTTTAACTCACGTGCCACATTATAAGCAACACCAAATACTGTATAAAGACCAATTACACCGATTGTCATTTGGTTTGGCACACCGAGCATGGCTTGATAAGGCTCAACAATATCTAACCAAGCCTGAACTGGAAATTGTTGAATGATAATGAATAATGATCCAACAATTGTAAATGGGGTAGTGATAATAATTCCGTTTTTTAGACCCACAAAATAGGGAATTTGGTTTAACTTTTGGAACACTGGACTAAATTTGTGTTCGATGAAATATGTAATGTTCTCTAACATCTTTTTTCCTCTTTTCTCTTCTTCTTTTAAGTTAATGAGAATAAATATGTTTATGTAGCAATAATGCAACCGATTTCATTAACTTAATAACATTATATTCTTCGGTAATAGCAATGTAAATATTATAATGATTAGAATATTCAGAAAAATTTCTCATTTATATCTTGATTTACATAAAAATAATGCTATACAATTACAAAAATTCATGTTAATGTTAGTTCTGGATTTGTCTTTATATTTAGGAAGGAAATACATATGTTAAAAAAAATTATGGTTGTTTTGCCAATGGTTGGTCTTGTCGCTACCGGTGTGGCATTTTCTTTAAAAGCTTCGATTGGGTTAGGGCCATTTGATGCGTTAGTTGCTTTGTTGTCGTCATTAGTTGGTATGCAAGTAGGTACCATGGTCATCATCTTTAATTGCTTGATGATTTTGTTACAAATGCTCTTATTAGGTAAAAAGTTTAAGAAATTTCAATTATTACAAGTTCCTTTAGTTTTAGTCTTAGGAAACATCGTGAATTTTGTTCTTTATAATCTACTGGGTGATTTTGAACCCTCTTCATATGTCGTGCGCTTTGTTCTTTTTATAGCAGGTGTTACAATCATTGCCTCAGGTGTGGGTGTAGTTATGGCGATTGATTTAGTTCCATTCCCAATTGAGGGAGCTTGTCTTGTATTTAGTCAAAAATTTGGCGGAAAGTTCTCAGTTATCCGTCAACTAGCAGACGTTGTCGTGATTGTTTTAGTTATAGCAATTTCTTTTATTCTTTCTCAAGATTTATTGATTCGTGAAGGGACAATCATTGGTGCATTAATTTTTGGACCAATTATGGGCAAAGTGATGAATTTAGTTACGCCGCCTTTAACAAACTATGGTGTAATTGAAAGTGATACTTTTGAAGAATTAGAAGTTCCACAATATAATGAAGTAACTGAATAATATAAAAAAGAAATGGCTGTTTGAAAAGTCATTTCTTTTTTAATTACACAACCAGGTCAAAACTTTACATTACCAAAAAAGTAAGTTACCATTATTTTGTTTAAAGTCACGTTACAAAAAGGGGGATTTTTTATGTTTAATATCATTATTATTTTACTAGGGACTCTTAATGATGAACCACTAGGAAGCACCGATTATCGTATTGCTCGTTATTTATTGAGTCATTTAAACAACTTATCTTCATTAAATATCTCAAAAGTAGCTAGTGAATGTTACGTTTCTGCTTCAAGTGTTTCTAGATTTTGCAAAAAAGTTGGTTTTCAAGATTTTAATAATTTGAATGCCCAATTTATCCAATACCCTTTTCGCCTTTTTGATAAATTTAATTACAACAAATTCTCACCCACCAATATTCAAAACTCTTATTTAGATGCAGCAATTGAAAATTTACAGCTTTTAAAATCTTCGCTCAATCGCTTAGAAGTAGAAGAGTTGGTCGAAGATATTTGTAGTTATGATTATGTCGCAGCTTTTGGCACACTTCATTCACAAAGTGTCGTCTTAAATTTACAAACAGATTTGCTTTCTAGTGGCATTGTCATGGATACACGCACACAATTTATTCAGCAACAAGAATATTTGGAAAATGCTTGTCAAAAAACATTGGTGATCTTGTTTTCTAGAGAAGGTGCTTTTTTACAGCGTTTTTTACAAAATTTGTTAGAACTCAAAAGAGCGAATAAACCAAAAATTGTGATGATTACAACTAATGAGCATAAGAAAAAGGATAAATATATCGATAAAGTAATCTGTTATAAAGAAAATGGTGGATTTAGTGCATATCCCTTTGCGTTTGAGGCGATTGGAAATGTTCTTTCTCTTGAAGTGGCAAAGAAAAAAGGGGTTTTGAATTAGATATAAAAAAAGAGCATTGATGTAGTGAGACTAAAATCAATACTCTTTTTTCGTTTATAAATGCCCAAAATGAATTAATTCAACGCTATTTTTGTGTAGAATATCTTTTGTTTCCTCTGATTGCAACGTATGTGCTTCAATTACTCGTTGCATATTATAAGAAGAATTTGCCAAAATGTATTCATCTAAATAAGCAGGGTGACACATTATTTCGTAAGTTGCTTCTTTTCTTTGAGCAAAACTATCAAAAAAAGCAGGAGCAATATTTTCTTCATAGAACTCATTTAAAAAAACATCTGCCCTTTTGATATTTTCAAGTAAGGGTTGTCGATCCAAAATCTCCTTTTGCGTCCACTTTCTTGGATGGAAACGGATAGCTAAATCAAATTCTTTGGCCAATTGAATATAAACGGGAAAAATGGAGTGCATCATGTGTATATGGTGATGTGAGTCAATGTGAGTTGGTTGAATTCGGGCATCAATGACTTTAGTGATTTGAGCATGCCATTCTTGATAAACTTCTAAAGTATTCACATCAATCGTTTTAGCTTCTAGGGGATATTTATTAAATTCTTCTCCATTTACTAAACTAGGGATTTGCTTTTTTGGAAGAATTGGTAAGCCTGCATCTAGTGTTAAATGTACACCTAAATCTAATTCTTCATTTAACAAAGCCAACTGACAAGCATGTTCAAATGCCTCACCTGTTGCCA
Organism: Streptococcaceae bacterium; assembly: GCA_031285105.1. Taxonomy (GTDB): domain Bacteria; phylum Bacillota; class Bacilli; order Lactobacillales; family Streptococcaceae; genus JAITWV01. The sequence goes on from JAITWV010000378.1 coordinate 3,221, forward strand.
TTAAAGTAGTTGCCGTTACTACACCTTGTTTGAAACAATCAATAATTCCATAATTTTGACCAGGTGATAAGCCAAAATCGTCTGCATTTATAATTAATTTCATATTTATTCCTTCGCTTTCATTTTTTCCTGATTTTATCTTACGAAATTTCACCTTAACGCTTGCTAATTTTCCAAACTATGAAAACCATTTCCAGAATTTGGAAATTATGCCAATTTTGAATAAAAATCATTATACTTAGGATTAATTTAAGAAAGGAAGTGTTACATATGAGCTTTGTTGATACATTAAATGAGCAAATGCAAGAAAAATTTGTGCCATTTGCCAACAAATTATCCACCCAACGCCACTTGAAAGCATTAAGAGATGGCATGGTTGCAACAGTCCCTTTATCTATTTTGGGCGGTGTATCGTTGATTATTGCAACGCCACCGTTTAATCCCAACCAAACAGATGCAAGTAATATTTTCACCAATGTTCTTCGTGCTTGGTTTGATTGGGCACAAGTTCATGGTCCAACAGTGCGTTTGCCGTTTTTCATGTCAATGGGTCTGATGGGGTTATTTATTGTTTTTGGGATAGCTTCAAATTTGGCTGAACAATACAATTTGCCAAGACTTGAAGCAGGTGTCATTTCAACGGTAGTGTTTTTATTAGTTTGCTCTCCTGCTCAATCGGCGGTACCTTTAAGGTTAATTACACAAGATTTAGCATTTGAGGAAATTTCTACAATGGGGGTATGGAGTATTCCAACAGCAAATTTAGATGCCAGAGGGATTTTTACAGCTATTATTGTTTCATTTGTCTGTGTAGAGGTGATGCGTCTTTTAAAAGTAAAAAATATCCAATTCAAAATGCCCGAAGGAGTGCCACCGTCAATTGCTTCTTCATTTAATGCGATTTTGCCTTTATTTATTTGTGTGATTGGTTTTTATGGTTTAAGCATTTTTATTCAATCGATTCGAGATGGGCAATTAATTCCACAAGTTATTATGACACTTTTAGCTCCAGCAATGTCGGGATTAGATTCATTTGTTGGGATTGCCTTTATTGTTTTCTTGTCTCAATTATTCTGGTTTTTTGGCTTACATGGTGCACAGATTACGCAATTTGTTCGTTTGCCATTTATGAGTGCCTATATTGTCGCCAATGCAGCTGCTTTTGCTGCAGGAGAGCAGATGCAACATTATTTTACACAACCAATGTGGTCTTATATGATTGGAATTGGCGGAGGAGGTTCAACTTTGGCATTATGTTTCTTAATGTTAAAAGCCAAATCTAGTCAATATAGTCAATTAGGAAAAATTGCCTTGATTCCGTCCATTTTCAACATCAATGAGCCGTTAATTTTTGGAACACCACTTGTTTTAAATCCTATTATGATGGCGCCATTTTTATTTGTGCCAGTCATTAATGCCATGTTAGCATATTTCTTTATGTATATGGGTTGGAT
>JAITWV010000061.1 GCA_031285105.1 Streptococcaceae bacterium
ATATACGAAAACTCGTAAATGAAGAATACAGTTAACGTCTTACTCATTTCACAAACTCCAATTAACTTACGCTGTACTAAAGAGTAAATTATAATGAACAACACTATTTGCTAAATAAACCTAATAAAAAATTGGAGAAATATATGAATTATAAGAGTGTCGCTTTTTTTGACCTAGATGGAACTTTATTAAATGACGAAGGGCAAATCGAAAAACCTGTCAAAAAAGCAATTGATAAATTAAAAGAAAATGGTATTTTACCAGTTATTAATACCGGTCGTTCACTTCCTCATACAAGAAAAGCAATGAAAGCCTCAGGGATTACTTCGGTGATTTCATTGAATGGTCAGTATATTATTCACAATGGAGAAATTGTTTATGAAAATATCATTCCAACTTCAACAGTCGAGCGATTTATTCAGTTTGCCAAACGTTTGGGACATCTAATGAAATTGTTTTCGGGTGAGCAGGTGTATGCAACGCAAATCCCTCAAAAAATGATTGATCAGCATAATTCATGGGGAATCAGTGTACCGCAACTAGCAACGGACATGTCGAATATTCCAGTTCATCAATTACTGCCAATATTTAGTGATACCAAACTAGATCAAGACTATCAAGAGGAGTTTGGTGATGAATTAACTTTTTTCCGGAATTCTCCAGGAGCGATTGATGTGATTTCAAAAGGAGTCGATAAAGGTGTGGGTGCCATGCGTTTTATTGAACATATGGGCCTACAAGGTGTTCAAACTTATGGTTTTGGTGATGGGTTAAACGATATTGCTTTACTAAAAACAGTTGATTTCGGGGTGGCGATGGAAAATGGGCACGAAGAAGTCAAAGCAGTAGCAAATTATATAACTAAAAAAAATACTGAAGGTGGGATTATTCAAGCTTTGGAACATTTTCAGTTGCTTTAATTTAACAAAACTAAGGGGGAAAAATTCATGAAAGTAATAAAAACAACGAGCCGCAAAGATTTTTTAAACATACCCAACATTTTGTGCTATATTCGATTTATCATGATACCCATTTTTTGTTATTTTTATTTAAGTGCTACTTCGCAAAAAGAATATACTATTGCAGCGATTATTTTAATAGTGGCTGCTTTAACGGATAAACTTGATGGAACGATTGCGCACAGGTTTAATATGATTACAGATTTTGGGAAAATTATTGATCCTTTGGCTGATAAATTACTGCAAGTTATCGCGATGATTTGTTTAACAGTTACTTATCCACGCATTTGGGTTTTGGCGATTGCTTTAATTGCTAAGGAATTGTATATGTGTGTGAAAGGATTTAAGATTTTAGGGGAAATCACACAAGTGGATGGTGCACAATGGTTTGGAAAACTTTCAACGGTGATTGTGTTTAGCTCATTGGTTGGTTTAACTTATTTTCCGAATTTAAGTCAGTTGCAAATAAATTTCGTAATTGTCGTAAATTTAGTCTTTTTATGTTTTTCATTTGGTATGTATTTTTATAAGTATCGAAAGTATTTATTATAAAAGAAAAAAGACCTAAGAAAATAAATTCTCAGGTCTTTTATTAGGTTAATTAAGCTTTAGTAACGTTAGTAGCTTGAGGTCCGCGAGCGCCATCTTCAACGTCGAATTCTACTGCTTGACCTTCTTCTAAAGTTTTGAAACCATCAGTTTGGATAGCTGAAAAGTGTACGAATACGTCATTTCCATCTTCACCAGTGATAAATCCGAAACCTTTGTCTGCGTTAAACCATTTAACTGTACCTTGTGCCATTATAGACATCCTCCTTGGGGTTATTACCCGTAAAAAAATTTGTGTTGCATTTGTTGCCAGACCCAAGTGATGTTTATTACGAATGAAACAAGACACTTTTAATCTCTGAACAAAAACTACAAATTAATTGTAACACTTATAAAAGTTTTTACAAGATATTTGGACGATTATTCTTAAATTATTTACTATATGTTCGTTTTTTTACTGTTTTTGTCAGAGTTTCTTAATAAAATAGCATTTTTACTGAAGGATTTTTCTAGATTTGCTATAATTTAAGACAGAGGTGAGAAAAAATGAAGAAGAAAAACAAACAAAAACGTTCGATTGGTCAAAGAATTGTTTCTAGTATTTTAATTACGTTAGCACCAGTGGTAATTAATTATGCTGTCGATAAGTTTGCTCAAGCAAGAAGAGAAGAAAAAGTAAAATTAGATGAAAATGGTCGAAAAGACGTTACCGACTCCTTGAAATAAAATACTTTGCAAATTGTTTTCATTGTGTTATCATATTTATGCGCTAACTACTAGCGTTTTCGTAGCAAGGGGTTGTTACGGATTCGACAGGCATAGTTTGGGCTTGGATTGCGTTTCGTGCAAGAGCTCACGTTAATCGGCACACCAGTTAAATATAACTGCAAAACAAGAAAACAACTTCGCTTTCGCTGCCTAAAAAACAGTGAAGTGAGATCGCCTCGGTATCGCCCATGTGCTCGAGTAGCGGTCCTAAATCTAGTGGGATACGAGTTACCTTTCCGTCTGCAAGTTAACTAAGAGATCATCAGACTGGTCAGTTAAGACGCGTGTTTTGCCGCAGCTTAGTTGATAAGATCTAATAGCAAGACTATGAACGTAGATGTCTTTGTTGCAATGTGTTTG
>JAITWV010000068.1 GCA_031285105.1 Streptococcaceae bacterium
CTGCCACTTTATTAGCTGAGGAAGGGACAACTATTTTAAGTAATGTTCCTACTTTATCTGATACATATATGATGAATGAAGTGATTCGTCATTTGAATGCGGAAGTTGATTTTGATGAAAATGAACATCAAGTAACAATAAACGCAACAAAAACTCTTCATATTGAGGCTCCTTATGAATATGTGAGCCAAATGCGTGCTTCTATTGTTGTTATGGGTCCACTTTTAGCTAGAAATGGTCATGCAAAAGTTTCAATGCCTGGTGGTTGTACGATTGGTGCACGTCCGATTGATTTACATTTAAAAGGATTTGAAGCTTTAGGTGCCCAAATTTCACAAGACAATGGTTATATTGAAGCCAAAGCCAGTGAATTGCGTGGTGCCAGGATTTATCTTGATTTTCCATCTGTTGGAGCAACGCAAAATATTATGATGGCTGCAACTTTAGCCAAAGGAACAACTGTTTTAGAAAACGTGGCACGTGAACCAGAAATTGTTGACTTGGCAAACGTATTAAACAAGATGGGTGCAAAAGTGTTTGGTGCAGGTACAGAGACGATTCGTATTGAAGGTGTTGAACATTTGCATGCAACACAGCACAATGTTGTACAAGACCGTATTGAAGCTGGAACATTTATGGTAGCAGCGGCAATGACTGGTGGAAATGTTTTAATTAAAGATGCTATTATTGAACACAACCGTCCATTAATTTCTAAATTGCAAGAAATGGGTGTGGTCATTACGGAAGAGTCTGTTGGTATTCGTGTGAAAGGTCCTAAAAAACTAAAAGCAACAAACGTTAAAACTATGCCTCATCCAGGATTTCCAACAGATATGCAAGCACAAATGTCAGTAGCTCTTGCACATGCGAATGGTGTTTCAACAATGACTGAGACTGTTTTTGAAAATCGTTTTCAACATTTAGAAGAGATGCGTCGTATGAATTTGGATGTGACGATTGAAGGAGCAGTTGCGCTTATTAATGGCGGTAAACAATTGCAAGGAGCAACAGTTGCCGCAACCGATTTACGTGCAGCAGCAGCTTTAGTTTTGACAGGATTAGTTTCACAAGGAGTGACTCGTGTAACCAATTTAAAATATTTAGATCGTGGTTATCATCGTTTCCATGAGAAGCTTCAAGACTTAGGTGCTAACGTTGAACGTGTTGAAGTCGAAGAAAACAAATTAGTGAAATCGATTAATTAATTAAGGGATAAAGAAAATGCAAAGACAAACAAGAAAGCAACAAACACCAACAGTAAGTAAGATCAAAAAAAAGAAAAAACTAAAAAAGCAAACAACTGCAAGCTATATTCTTAGCCGCTTATTGATTATTGTTAGTGTGCTTGTTTTAGCGACTCTTTTATTTGCTGCAGGACTCATGATTGGTTTTGGTGTCATTGGTGGAGGAAATGCACGTAGTATTTTCTCACCAGCAGTTTGGGATCATTTTCTACTTTTCTTTCAACAGTAAAAAAGAAACGACTTCATTTTTTAGAGAAGTCGTTTCTTTTTTATTGAAATGTTTTATCTTCTAAGTGCAAGGCATCAAGAATTAAAGCCGCCGTTTCTTCAATTGATAATTTAGAAACGTTAATTACCACACAACCTAATTTTTCATATAATTCATTAGCAAAATCAAGTTCTTTTTGAATGTTTTCCATATTAGAATAAGCCGTTTCAGGATCTAAGCCATACGAGCGCATTCTTTCAGCGCGGATATTGTTTAAAATCTCTGGAGAATTCGTTAAGCCAACAATTTTTTTAGGATCAACTTTAAAAATCTCATCAGGTATTTGGGCATTTGGGACTATAGGTAAATTAGCAACCCTTAAATTCTTTTGTGCCAAATATAAAGATAACGGAGTTTTAGAAGTTCTAGAAACACCAAGCAACACCACATCTGCCTTTAAAAATCCTTTCGGGTCTTGTCCATCATCATATTCAACGGCAAATTCAATAGCTTTAATGCGTTTAAAATAATTTTCATTTAAATGATGCTGTGCGCCTAATTCACGTGTAGGTTTCTCTCCAACTCTTAAGGTCATTTCATCAAGTACTGACCCAATGATGTCAAAACAAAACAAATCATGTTCCTTGCCAAAATCTCTGGCAAAATTACTTAGCTCCTCATTGACAATTGTATAAATGACCATTGCATTGTTTTCTAACGCTTCATCTAAAATCCTTTTTAAAGCATTGATTTCACGAACAAAATTGCGGCGATATAAAATAAATTCTGTATTTGGGTATTGTGCCATTGAGGCGTGTGCCAATTTTAAAGCTGTATCACCAGCCGAATCAGAAATTACATATAAACTAATTGAAGGTTTCTCATTCATTTTTTTACTCCTATAATAGATTTATTAAATTTATTCTACTAGATAACTTGTCTTTCGTCCAAGAGGTTGTCAAATAAATATTTTATAGGTATGATAAGGACATTGATAATTGATAGGAGTTAAAAAATAGGATGGATATATCAGCAGTAAGTATCGCTTTAGATATAATGAAACAAAATGGTTTGAAATATACCAAAAAACGTGAAGAAATTTTAGATTATTTGTCAAAAGAAAATCGCTATTTGTCTGCAAAAGAATTACAAATTCATCTAAAAAAAGATTTTCCAGGGATTAGTTTTGACACAATTTACCGTAACCTAAATGACTTTGAACGTTTAGAATTGCTCGAAAAAATTGAGTTAGATGGTGAAATGCGTTACCGAATTTCTTGTCGCAGTAATCATCACCATCATCACTTTATCTGCAATTTATGTGGGAAGACACGTGAAATAGACTATTGCCCAATGGAAGAAATCTACCAACAATTAGGGCAGGTGGAAGTTGAAGGGCATCGATTTGAGATTTTTGGCAAGTGTGAAAGCTGTATTTCTTAATAAAATGAAAAAATGGCGAAAAAATCAAAAATCTATTTGACGAAAACCGTTTCCTTTGCTAAAATAACTATCGGACATTAAGTTGTTACATAAAAGCTCGAAGGGAGGGAATCACATGTCAAAAACAGTTGTTCGTAAAAACGAATCTCTTGATGATGCTCTTCGTCGCTTCAAACGCTCAGTTTCAAAAGCGGGTACATTACAAGAATCTCGTAAACGTGAGTTCTACGTAAAACCATCTGTAAAACGTAAGAAGAAATCAGAAGCAGCTAGAAAACGTAAAAAATTCTAGTTAGAGTATAGAAGATTATTTTAATTTTCTTTGTATTCAAGACGTATGAAACGCACTTAGCATTTACTAGGTGTGTTTTTTTGTGCTTGTTTTGTTATAATAAAGCTAATATTATAAAGTAAAAGAGGGTTTGAAATTGACCGATAATCTATCAATCGAAATGAAGTTAACCAATGAAGACGATGCACAATTACTATTTGGGGCAAAAGATCGTCATCTGACACTTATTGAAGAAAATTTACATGTGCAAATCAACACGCGCGGGGAAACGATTCAAATTTTAGGACAAGCTGATGGTATTCAAGCAGCCAGAAATGTTTTATCGACTTTAAACGTGCTTATTAGTCGAGGGATTAAGATTTCAACGCCTGATGTGGTTAGTGCACTTAAAATGTCTAAGGATGGCAATTTAGACGGATTTGTGGCGATGTATGAAGAAGAAATTCTTAAAGATCGTTTTGGTAAGCCGATTCGTATTAAAAATTTAGGCCAAAAAAAATACGTTGATGCAACAAAAAAACATGATATTGTATTTGGTATTGGTCCAGCAGGTACAGGCAAAACTTTCTTAGCCGTTGTTTTGGCAATTGCCGCACTTAAAAAAGGTGAAGTCAAGCGAATTATTTTGACTAGACCAGCTGTTGAAGCAGGAGAAAGTTTAGGATTCTTACCAGGAGATTTAAAAGAAAAAGTTGATCCTTATCTTCGTCCGATTTATGATGCTTTATACCAAGTTTTTGGAACGGAACATACAAACCGCCTTATTGAGCGTGGAGTTGTTGAAATTGCCCCACTAGCTTATATGCGTGGGCGAACATTAGATGATGCATTTGTTATTTTAGATGAAGCACAAAATACAACCATGATGCAAATGAAAATGTTTGTTACACGACTTGGTTTTCATTCAAAAATGATGATTAATGGAGATATCTCACAAATTGATTTACCAAAAGGAATGATGAGTGGATTAATTCATGCTCAAAGAACGTTAAAAGATATTTCTAAAATTGCTTTTGTTGATTTTGATGCCTCAGATGTAGTTCGTCATCCTGTAGTGGCAGAAATTATTCGAGCGTATGAAAAAGAAAATCAAGCGAAAAAAGAAGGAGTATAGTTATGGATTTGACAATTATTGATGAAACAAAAAAAGTCGATCAAGCCATCATTGAACAAACCGAAAAACTTTTAAAATTTGCAGCTACTTTTATTAAACTTCCTGAATCAAAGGAAATGAATGTTACTTTTGTTGATAATGCCCGTATTCAAGAAATCAACAAAGAATACCGAGGTAAGGATATGCCAACGGATGTTGTAAGCTTAGAATATGAGCCAATGGATATTTCATTTGATGACTTTGAGGATATGCCAACAGAATTAATGGATGAATTGGACCCATTCATTGGTGAAATCTTTATCTCAACGCAGCAAGCTAAAGAGCAAGCACAAGATTATGGACATTCTTATGAAAGGGAAATCGGCTTCTTGTCAGTACATGGATTTCTTCATATTAATGGGTATGACCACATGAACCCAACAGATGAAAAGGAAATGTTTGATTTGCAAGATGATATTTTGAATGCTTATGGACTTACACGGAAATAAGAAAAAGTATAAGAATGTTGATTTTCTTTCTAGCTTTGATTTTGCCCTTAATGGTCTGAAAACAGTGGTTCGAGAAGAAAGAAATATGCGTAAACATTTAATTAGTACAGTAGTTGCGATTGTTTTTGGATTTGTCTTTCAATTAGGAGCAAGTGAATGGCTATGGCTGTTATGGGCAGTTTTTAGTGTGCTGATTTTGGAAACTTTGAATACAGTTGTTGAAAATATTGTTGATTTAGCCACTAATTACCATTTTCATATCTTGGCAAAATCAGCTAAAGATATGGCAGCTGGAGCAGTTTTGTTAGCTTCAATTTTTGCGGTAATTGTAGGAATGGTTTTATTTATTCCAAGGATAATAGAGTTAGTTATGAATTTTTTATAGTCAATTAATAGATATAGATTAGGAGAATATATGTCAGAATTTAAATCAGGTTTCGTTGCAATTATTGGTCGTCCCAATGTAGGTAAATCAACCTTAATGAACCGTATTGTAGGTCAAAAAATTGCTATTATGAGTGATAAAGCACAAACTACTCGTAATAAAATTCAAGGAGTTTACACAACCAAAGAAAGTCAAATTATTTTTATTGATACACCAGGTATTCACAAACCAAAAACCGCATTGGGTGATTTTATGGTTCAAGCTGCTTACTCGGCTTTAAATGAAGTAGATGCGATTTTATTTATGGTAGCCGCTGATCAAAAGCGTGGTAAGGGTGATGATATGATTTTAGAACGTCTGAAAAGAACAGATGCGCCCGTTTATTTAATTGTAAACAAAATCGACAAAATTCATCCCAATGAGCTACTAGAGTTTATTGATGATTTTAGAACACAAATGGATTTCAAAGAGATTATTCCAATTTCAGCAACCGAAGGAAATAATGTAGAAAATTTGATGATGACCTTGAGTGATCAATTACCAACAGGACCACAATACTTCCCCGAAGATGCGATTACTGACCATCCGGAGCGTTTCATCGTTTCAGAAATGATTCGTGAAAAAGTGTTAATTTTGACACGCGATGAAGTGCCGCATTCAGTAGCGGTCGTTGTTGATAAAATGCGACGTGATGAAGATACAGATAAAGTGCACATTCAAGCGACTATTATTATTGAACGTGACAGTCAAAAAGGGATTATTATCGGTAAGCAAGGTAGTATGTTGAAAAAAATTGGCACAATGGCTCGACGGGATATTGAGTTAATGCTTGGTGATAAAGTTTATTTGGAATTATGGGTAAAAGTTCAAAAAAATTGGCGTGATAAAAAAATCTATTTACAAGATTATGGCTATAAAAAAGATAATTACTAGGCGATAGATGGAAAAAGAAGAAAAAGCAATCATTTTATGGACAAAAAACCATAAAGAATATGATAAATTAGTCAAGATTTTTACACAAAAAGACGGAAAATTAATGACCTACGCAAGAGGTGTGCACAAGAAAAACAACGTTCTTGCTAGTGCCATTCAACCATTTACCAAAGCTGTTTATCTTGGAAAATTTAACAAAAACAGCCTTTCTTTCTTAAATGCCGCTAAGGATGTTCAGCCATTTTATAACATCCAACAAGATATTTTGACTCATGCTCATGCAACTTATATTCTTGGATTAGTTGATGCGGTAATTGATGATAACCAACCAGATGAAAAACTTTTTGAATTAACGGATTTGGCGCTAACGATACTTGATAATGGCAATGATGAAGCGGTGATTACGAATATTTTTGAAATTCAATTATTGCCAAAATTTGGTGCAACAATTAATTGGCTTGCTTGCAGTATTTGCGGACAAACGCAAGGAGAATTCGATTATTCAATGAAATATCATGGTCTTCTTTGTTCAAAACATTTTCATGAAGATGAAAGAAGGATGCATTTTGAATCAAAAGTTGTTCATTATCTAAGACTATTTTCACAAATTCCTTTCACACGTATTGGTAAAATCACACTCAAAAAAGAAACAAAACAAAAATTACGTTTAGCCATTGACTTGTTGTATGAAGAGTATGTTGGTTTACACCTTAAAAGCAAATCATTTCTCGATCAGATATCAGATTGGGAAGAAAAATTTAAGATTAATAGAAAAAATTAATGTGATATGTTAATTAAATAAGAAAAAATAAATATTTACCCAATTATTATTAGGTTTCTGCTCAGAATCGCAATTTGCTGATTTTGAGCATTTTCTTGTTATATAATAGTAATATCTTGATTTAAAGGGGGGATTTTTCTGAAAACAAAAGAGTGGTTGTTATCAAATAGGGAGCAAAAAGAATTCGCGTTATTTAATTATTTATATTTAAATGAAAAATGGCAAACAACAATTGATTTAGAAAATTCATTAGGGTATGGGGAACGCTCAGTAAATGAAACCGTGCATAGGTTACAAACTCGAATTGATCGTTATGGTTTTTCGCAATATATAAGCATTGAAAAAGCTACTAGACCAATTAGCTACAAGCTTGTTTTTCGAAGGCAGGTTTATGCAAGGAAGTTTATCTCAGAATTTTTCATCAATTCATCTGGTTTTAAAATTTTTAACGAAGGCTTGCAAAATCCAAATTTTTTACTAGCTCAATCAAAAGAAAAATTCGGCATCTCAAGAACATTAGCAGCTAATATTGTAAATGAAGGACGTCAAGAACTTAGACAATATGATATAAACTTAGACTCTAAACAAAGAATTGAACTAAGTGGAAAAGAAGAAAACATTCGAGAGATGCTTTTTCATTTTTGGTGGGGATTTGCTGCAGAAAATACTTGGACAATTTATAAAGTCTCCCAGGATAAAGCGGATAAAACAACTAGAAGATTACTTGAGTTATTTCAAATTAATGAACTAGATAGTCAAGTTTTTCAACGAATTCGTTTAAGAGTTGCCATTGCACTATTGCGCATAAAATATGAACCAAACCATTTAAATAGTGTTTATTTGAATGGAATTATTCACATGGATTTAGAAACTGAAGCACAAATCTATAGCATTCTACCCAATGTTCATCCATTACTTCCTATGTCTGAAATCAGACACTTCATTTTCATATTACTTTCAGAAATTACCAATAAAGAACTTTTTAATAATTTTGTCTATGATTCACAAATAGAAAAAAGGATTAATCAATGTTTAAACAAGTTTTTTGAAGTTTATACAAATTTGCCGATGGATATCAAACTAGAAATTAAAAAAAAAATACAACCGTTTTTCTTTCGGTTATTTATTTTAAAGAAAGTAGCTGTTGCCCATCATAATGTTAATTACTTTCAAAAAGTATTTCCAGAAACATTTTATTCATTCTCGCAAATTGCAGGGGGTATAATGAAAATATTACAATTAAAAAATACTAGACCAGTTCATTTAGCAGCTATCTTACTAGAATTTATTAAGGAAATTTTTGATGACAAAAAGAAAAAAATAAAAATATTCATCGATAAAGAAATGGATTATCATGCAAGAAATATGATGAGAGAAGAATTGGAGAGGAATTTTGCAAATTATTTTGACTTAAATTTTGCCACAAATAAGGATGAAACAGGTATAAATTTAATTTTAACAACTGAAAATATAAGCAAAATAAATTATCTTCAGGTTAATGAACGTTTGTCGTTTTATGATTGCGACAAAATTGAAGAACATATGCAAGAAATAGATAATAGTTTTGAGCTACAGCGATTTACTTGAGGTAGTCGAAGGGAAATAATTATAATTAAATATGATTTTCCCTTTATTAGATCGAAATCTTTTAAAAAAAGTACTTGATTTGTTAATTGGTTGTCGCTTTAGTACAGCGTAATTGATTTGAAGTTTGTGAAATGAATAAGACTTTAAGGCTTTCTTCATTTACGAGTTTTCGTATAT
>JAITWV010000107.1 GCA_031285105.1 Streptococcaceae bacterium
CAATAATTCCTACCAAATGCATATTAGGATCAATTTCTTTAAAAATTTTGAATGCTCTTGTCAATCGATATTCTTCCTGGATGCCGCTATCCTTCAAATGCATATCCGACAAAATTGCGAATCTAACAAGTGTGGTATTTCCAAGCGACCAGTTGTATTTCTCTTTAGACAACAAAGAAGAACAGGCGCAAACTGATTGGAGAACCAATACATACAGGAATAAACGGAAACATACATAGGAAAGAAATTGTCTTTTCTTCATTTTTTTAGCTCCTTATTGCATTTATTGACCCGTAGCATAGCTTCCATTTGATAAAAATACTCAACTATTTATCTTTTCTGTAACGAAAGCGTTATAATTCATTGTTAGCCAAAATACTATTATACAGTTCTTCATATTTATGCACAATAGTTTTCCAGGTATAACGGCTGTTTGCCACATCAAACATATCAATTGCGTTTTGTAAAAATGTATTATAATCCTGAACAACAAGACTATTCAATTGATCTTCATTCTTGAAATAATGCGCTTTATATTCTGTTGTTTCTCTGTTAAACAAACAATCGTAAGCTAACACCGGCCGGCCGAAAAACATAGCCTCAACCAATGATGGATTGGTTCCTCCTACACTATGACCATGTATATAAAACTTGCAATTACTCCTCAAAACATTTAGTTCAATTAAATTGTAATTAGGCGGCAATAGATTAATGCCTGGAAAGCTTCTATACTTTTCAAAGAGATTTTTACCGTATTTACTACAATTCCAGTTGCCAACAAAAAGTAATTTCTCGCCATTTTCCGCATAAGCTTTTAAAATTGTATGTATATTATTTTCCGGTTCTATTCTACAAACTGAGAATGAATAATTATATTTCTCAATGTTATATTTTTTAACAATGTTTTCTTCGTATCTGGAAGTGTCGCACAGCACATGATCGCCCCCATAACTTATCATATGCGCTTCTTTTCCATATTTCACTTTTATGTACTCATGTATAACTTTATTGTCGGCTATTATGGCGTCTGCGTGTTTTAATGCAATTCTTTCTGCATATTTAATTACTTCCTTTATTATTATGTTCCATTTGTTTCTCCGCTGCTCCAAACCATCAATATTAACGATTATTTTACCTTTACATAAGCGTTTAATCCAGTTTAATGCCAGGCAGCCTGAAACGCCAAGAACTAACAATATATCATATTCTTTTAACGATTTCATCATTGAAACTATATCATAAGGAATACTTTGCGCACCGTTTGCGTTAAGCCTTATATAATTCAGCCGTGCACCTTTATACATTTCTGGCCTTTTATTAAAATATTGTGCGCTGCAAAAAACAGTGTATTCGATGTTATCTTTTTGATTGTTAACAATATTTTCGACTAATGTTTCAAACCCGCCGTATTTAGCCGGAATGCCTTGAGTGCCAATAATTGAAATTTTCAATTTATTTTTCATAATCTAAATATTTTCTAAGATAGTTTCCACTTTTTTATACATTATATCATATTCAAACATTCGAGATTTTTGTATAGATGCATTGGAAAATACTTCGTACAATTCTTTATTGTTCAAAATTTTTAATATTTTTTCCTCTAACAAATCAATATTTTCTGAATTTATACAAAACCCATTTATGCCATCCTGCACTATTTCTATAGGGCCGCCAACAGGAGGTGCAATTACTGGTAATCCATAGCGCATTCCTTCCAGTAAAGTTAGACCGAATGTTTCTATCCATAATCGGGGAATAGATAAATTTACCAGCAAATGAGCGTTTTGATAAAACTTATGAACATCAATTTGGGTCGGATATACAAATAAATTGGTAGAACTGAAGTTTTCTCTAAACGACACCATTTCATCCAGTTCAGAGTTAACTACCAAATGGAAATTGAAATTTGGTAGTTTTTTAGCCAAAAGAGCAAATTGAATTATCCCTTTATACTCTTTAAATGAGCATATCATTAAAACATTTTTCAGGCTTTCAGGCTTATTTATTTTTCTTTTCAAATAATTGTCTGCTATCATCTCAAACTCTTTTGACAAACAATTAAAAACAACGCAATAATTGTTTTTAACTAAATCGGCACATTGTATAAGCAAATAATTTGATACAAAAATAACATGTGTTGCCGTATGCTTCATAACCCAATAGGCAAAACGCTGCATTATATTAGGATTAATATACTTTTCATGTATGTGATAAATAATCTTTTTTTTCGACATTTTTCCGGCCAGGGCCGCACCGAAAGGTAACACAGTATTTATATAAAAAATATCATACTTTCTGTAAAAGAACAAACTTTGGAAAAATATTTGTACTTGCGCTGATAATAGCAATATTATCTGTGCGAAGCCCTTTCCAGTCCAGCGATATAACGTTTTGTCCTTATCGGCATTTGTAATTCCAGACAAAAATCCTGATGTATCAGATGTATTTAGTCGAACATTATAGCCCATATCTATCATCATATTTAAAACTATTGATAATACTTGCGGGCTGCCACTATAGTCATTAAGCAAGTGAAAACAACAAATACTTTTACTTTTCATTTCGTTTTTTCAAATATTTTGCAGGAACTCCGCCATAAATTCTGTTTTTTTCATATCTTCCTGTTGTTACAACGCTACCGGCAGCGACAACACAACCATCCTCTATTATAGCCCCATCCAGGATTGTTACCTTTGCTCCAATCCAACAATTCTGACCTATGATGATTCCCTTATGACTCACACCTTGTAACCTAATAGGTATTGTATCACTAGAACAATTGTGATTTTCAGAGTGTACACTTACAAAATTTCCAAAAATGGTATCATCTCCAATTTCAACACCCCCCGCACAACCAAAAAAACAGTTTGTTCCCAAGCCAACATTATCGCCAACAATCAATCCTTTCCCCAAAAATTGCAAATTTCCAGTGCATTCAATAATTGTATTTTTACCAATCGTAACATTATTTCCTAAAGTAATACCATTTTTTGACAAAGCATCTATGTAGCAATTGTTCGCAATCGTCACATATTTTCCGATCTTTATTTTTGCTTTACATCTTACTTTTACCTTAGTGCCGACAAATACCAGACCTTGTTTTTTACAAAACAATAACATTCCGCGTATTAACATCAATATACGATCAAATACAACAAGAAATAAATATGTTATCGGAATATTTTTATCCAACTTATAATTACTCTTTTTAATTTTAGATATTATATTACTTAGAAATACGTTCATTATATTACTCTGTGTTCAATGCTATATTAAAATAGAGGGAAATGTTTAATGGAAAGTGACTATTTGAGAAAACTAGCTGTTTTCTTTGGAAATGGATCGGCTCATTTGCAACGATTCGAACTTTAATCGCACATTGTTATATGAATACAATTTATTCTTCTTCCTATGTTTTTTTGCAGTTCTGTATTCATATCGATATCCGTGTTTACTTAATATATCTTTAACCATCATGCGCATAAACGGCGCGTCGTCTACTATTAAAATCTTTTTATTCATATCTG
>JAITWV010000175.1 GCA_031285105.1 Streptococcaceae bacterium
CCGACAAGGCTTGCGAGATGGAATAACTTTTCAAGCGTCCTTCTTGAAAAGTTATGGAAACGGTCCGGCTACAGCAAGGTAAACCACCCTAAGCGCAGATCCAAGCCAGCCGAAAATTCGCAGTGTTGAAATTCACAAGCTTTCGCTTTTCAAGTATCAATTTAACTTACGCTGTACTAAAGAAAAAAGGTTTTTAGCTCCAAATACGAAGCCAAAAACCTTTCATCTTATTTTTTACTATCATCCTCATCCATCGATAACACCGAAAGAAAGGCCTCTTGTGGTACCTCAACGGAACCGATTGATTTCATTCGTTTCTTTCCTTCTTTTTGCTTTTCAAGAAGTTTACGTTTACGAGAAATATCTCCTCCATAACATTTTGCCAAAACGTTTTTACGTAAGGCTTTGATGTCTGAGCGGGCAACAATTTTTGCGCCAATCGCTGCTTGAATTGGCACTTCAAATTGTTGGCGAGGAATAATCTTCTTCAACTTCTCAACAATAATCTTCCCACGTTCATAAGCAAAGTCACGGTGAACGATAAAACTTAGTGCATCGACTTTTTCTGCATTTAATAAAATATCCATTTTAACTAAATTACTCTTACGATAGCCTGATAGCTCATAGTCAAATGATGCATAGCCTTTCGTTGATGATTTCAATTTATCAAAGAAATCAAAAACAATTTCTGATAATGGAATATTATAAACAACATTCACGCGGTAATCATCTAAATAGTCCATCGTCACAAATTCGCCACGTTTTCTTTGGGCTAATTCCATAACTGCACCAACGTAATCATTTGGTACCATGATTTCAGCTTTCACAAATGGTTCTTCGACTGATTCCACCCGTGATGGTTCTGGGAATTCGGATGGATTGGATACGACTACTTGTGTGCCATCACTTAAATTAACATGATAAATTACCGAGGGTGCGGTCATGATTAATTCTAAGTTAAATTCACGCTCTAAACGTTCTTGAATAACGTCCATGTGTAACAATCCTAAGAAACCACAACGAAAACCAAATCCTAATGCCTGTGATGTTTCTGGTTCAAATTGTAAAGCAGCATCGTTTAATTGTAATTTTTCTAAGGCTTCACGTAAATCATTATAACGTGACGTATCAATTGGATATAAACCAGCAAAGACCATTGGATTTAACTTACGGTAACCTTCAAGTGCTTCGGTTGCTGGATTATCAGCTAAAGTAATCGTATCCCCCACACGTGTATCGGCTACGGTCTTAATTGATGCTGCTAAATATCCTACATCACCAACCATTAATTGATCGCGTCCGATTGCTTTTGGTGAAAATACACCGACTTCAGTTACTTCAAATTTCTTACCGTTACTCATTAATTGAATCGTATCGCCTGGTTTAACGACACCGTCCATCACACGAATATTTAAAATAACCCCACGATACGCATCATAAACCGAATCAAAAATTAAGGCTTTTAATGGTGCATCCACTTCTCCTGTTGGAGCGGGAACTTTTTGAACAACTTGCTCTAAAATTTCTTCAATTCCAATGCCAGCTTTCGCACTAGCAGGAACCGCCTCACTTGCATCAATACCAATCACATCTTCAATTTCTTTACGAACACGCTCAGGATCTGCTGCTGGCAAGTCGATTTTATTGATTACGGGAATGATTTCTAAGTCATTATCTAAAGCTAAATAAACGTTTGCTAGTGTTTGTGCTTCAATTCCTTGAGCAGCATCAACAACTAAAATAGCCCCTTCACATGCTGCTAATGAACGCGATACTTCATAAGTAAAGTCCACATGCCCAGGGGTGTCAATTAAGTGGAAAATATACGTTTCACCATCTTTGGCTGTGTAATTTAATTCGATTGCATTTAGCTTAATCGTAATCCCACGTTCACGCTCTAAGTCCATTGAGTCTAGCAATTGATCTTGCATTTCACGTTTGGTTACCGTATTGGTTTTTTCTAAAATACGATCGGCAAGGGTAGATTTACCGTGGTCAATATGGGCAATGATCGAAAAATTACGAATTCTTTCTTGCCTTTGTTTCATTTCTTGTATATTCATTGTTCATTACTCCTTCATTATGGCTCGACAAGCTATTATAGCAAATTTTTACATATTATTGTAGCTTTGTTTTCATTTGAAGGAATCACAAAAAAAACTTGACTGAAAATCATTCAATCAAGTTTTTTATAATTATTAGAATAATTCGCTAGGATCTTTAAATTCCATATTAAATGTATCCGCAACAGCTTTATACGTCACAACTCCATCATGCGTATTTAAGCCTTTCAAGAAACCTTCATCTGAAAGTAGCGCATCTTTATAACCCATATTTGCTAATTTCACTGCATAAGGTAATGTTACGTTAGACAAAGCAAATGTTGAAGTTCTAGGAACCGCTCCTGGCATGTTGGCTACTGAGTAATGAACAACACCATGTTTCACGTATGAAGGATCATCATGCGTGGTAATTCTTTCATGTGTTTCAAAAATTCCGCCTTGGTCAATGGCAATATCCACGATAACTGAGCCTTTTGGCATTGAACGAACCATCTCATCTGTTACCAATTTTGGCGCTTTTGCACCTGGCAATAATACAGCACCAATTACTAAGTCTGAATCTTTTAATTCATGAGCGATATTTCCAACGCTTGACATTAAAGTATCTACTTGACCGTTAAAGATATCATCTAATTCTTTCAAACGATTTGCATTAACATCCATAATTGTTACACGAGCGCCTAGACCTAAAGCCATTTTCGCTGCATTGATACCAGAAATACCACCACCGATAATCGTTACTTTAGACTTTCTAACACCTGGTACTGAACCTAAAAGGACACCACGTCCGCCTGGGAATTTTTCTAATAAACGCGCACCCACTTGAACAGACATACGACCAGCTACTTCACTCATTGGTGTTAATAGTGGTAGTGAATGGTTTGGTAGTTCAACTGTTTCATAAGCAATTGAAGTTACTTTTTTCTCAACTAATGCTTTTGTCAATTCTGGTTCTGCTGCTAAATGTAAATAGGTGAAGAGAACTAAACCTTCTCTGAAATATTTGTATTCACTGGCAACCGGCTCTTTTACTTTAAGAACCATATCCGCTGCCCAAGTTTCTTCAGCTGTATCTTTCAAAATCGCACCAGCTGCTACATACTCCTCATCTGCAAATCCTGAACCTTCACCTGCTGTTTTTTCTACCCAGACAGTGTGCCCATGTTTTACAAAGTCTGCAATCCCTGTTGGTGTCGCTGAAACGCGATTTTCGTTGTTTTTGATCTCTTTTGGTACGCCGATGATCATTGTCAATTCCTCCAATAAATTAAATTAATTCTGCTCCTGATATTGACTTAAATACTCCCAACGTTCATATTTTTGTGCTAATGCTTCGTCTTTTGCATCTAAGTCTTTTTGTAAGAGTGTTAGTTTAGACAAATCTGAGCCGAATGTAATCATTTGTGCTTTGATTTCTTCGATTTCTTCTTCAAGCACCATCATCTCGTCTTCGATTGTTGCCCATTCTTTTTGTTCCATATAGCTAAGTTTTGTTTTAACCTTTGAAACCGTTTTCTCTACATTTTCTATTTTAACATTTTCTTGAGTTTGTGGAACCCCTTTTTTTACAATTTCTAATAAAATTTGTGAAATTTGACCAAAAAAGAGAATAATTTCGCCATTTCCTTCAAACATTAACACTTTTTGCGTGGTTTTATCTAAAAAGTAGCGATCATGACTAACCGCAATCACACTGCCGTTGAATGTTTGAATATAATCTTCTAAAACTGTCAAAGTATCAATATCTAAGTCATTGGTCGGCTCATCTAATAACAAAACATTTGGTGCACCAATCAACAATTTTAATAGATACAAACGACGCTTCTCACCACCAGATAATTTTCCAATTTTCGTGCCATGCATAAACCTTGGAAATAAAAAGCGCTCTAGCATCTCCGCAACTGAGATTGTCGTTCCATCTTTTTGCAACACCTGCTCAGCTGTTTCTTGAAGATAAGAAATCATGCGTTTATCTGGGTCCATTTCTTCGTTTTGTTGCGTGTAATAAGCAATTTTTACCGTTTCGCCCATTTCAAAAACACCCGATTGAAGAGGTAATCGCCCTGCTAGAATGTTTAATAAAGTCGTTTTGCCCGAACCATTTTTCCCAGTAATCCCAATACGATCACCTGCTTGAATTAATAGCTTGAAGTTTTCAAGAATTGTTTGCCCATTCACTTCATAGTTTCCATCTTTAATCTCTAAGACTTTTTTACCTAATCGCTTGCCTGCTAATTGCATTTCTAATTTTTCATCATTTCCACCAGTAGGCATATTTTCCTTCAAATCATTGAAACGATTAATTCTAGCTTGTTGCTTGGTAGTTCTTGCTTTAGCACCAGCGCGCATCCAGGCTAGTTCTTGTTTGTATAATTGCTTTTGCTTATGCGCTTGCGTGACACTTTCTTCATCACGTTTGGCTTTCACTTCAAGATAGGTCTGATAATTCCCAGAAACACTCGTAATCACACCATTTGCCAACTCAAAAATACGATTCGTGACATTATCTAAGAAATAACGATCATGTGTGACCAATAAAACGGAACCAGTATAGCTTGTCAGAAAATTTTGCAGCCATTCAATTGTGTCATAATCTAGATGGTTCGTTGGTTCATCTAACAGCAATAAATCAGGATTTTCAATCAAAACTTGAGCCAATTGCACCCGCTTTTGTTGCCCACCAGACAGCTCTTTAATTTTTTTTGAAAGGGTAGTGATACCTAATTTATTTAAAATGCTTTTTGCCTTCGCTTCAGCATTCCAGGCATCTTCTTTATTCATCAACTCTTCAGCTTGCGTGTATTTTTTTTGCACATTTTCATTCATTGCATCGTTTTCTAAGGCAATCAAGGCTAATTCATACTGACGAACCGCTTTTAAAATTGGCGTTGTTCCTTGAAAGACCGCCTCAACCACCGTTAAGTCATCATCTAAGTGAATATTTTGACTCAAATAACCAATTGTATAATCATTGGGTTTACTCAACGGAGAGATATCCCCATCTGCAAAATCCACTTGAGCAAGAATGTTTAACAAACTCGTTTTGCCAGTTCCGTTAATGCCAATTAAGCCAATGCGCTCTTGTTCTTTAATCGAAAAAGAGATACCTTTGAAAATTGTTTTTTCTCCGTATGTTTTATTTAAATTTTCTACTTTTAATTCTTTCATTGCGTTCTCCAGTTAGTTTTTATTGACTAATTTAATCTTTCTTTAGTACAGCGTAATTGATTTTAGATTGTAAAAAAGAAGTTTGTGAATTATAAACTGCGAATTTTCGGCTGGCTTGGCTCTGCGCTTAGGGTGTCCGCACTGCTGTAGCCGGACCGGTTCCATAACTTTTCAAGAAAATCGCTTGAAAAGTTATTACACCTCGCAAGCCTATAACTAGGAGTAATCGCTGAAGCGAAACTCCTAGTAATGCGCATTGTCGTCCCTTGGGGCTACGGCAGGGCTCCCACCCACGCTCCGATCCAAGC
>JAITWV010000188.1 GCA_031285105.1 Streptococcaceae bacterium
ATACATTGATGAATGGTTTAAAAAATAAGCTAAAGTATGTCTACAAATTCAAACCATCTATCACTTTATCAGTTGATAATCCCTGACTATTATCTGATGGTTCCTGTTGTTTCATTTCGTCTAGCTCTTCTAAACTAATATTTAACTGAATCGCTTGATCAATTCTAGAAAGTTCAATCGACTTTTCTTTGAGTTCATCAAATTTTTCAAATGGCGTACCAATTTCATTTTGCAAATGATTAATTTGTGTTTCATATTCTACAATTTCTTTTTGTACATGATGTCCTTGTGTGTTTAATTTCTCCTCAAATTTCCCAAGTCTTTGAATCGCCCCAAGAGAACTTGTCGGATTAACTTGAATAAAGTGGTCCATTTTTCCCTCAACTCGTATAGAATAATCATTACTTTGTTGTACAAATCCATCAAAATAAAGAGAAAAGCCTTTAAACTCACCAATTTTAATTTTTCTCATCTCTTCTAAATTGCTTGCTTCCATACGAACTTCTGTAATTTTCTTAAATAATTTTTGACCAACTTCCGTTTTCTTGTCTTCTTCTGTATAAAGTTTTTCATCAATTATTAGTTCAAAATTTTGTGAGGAGTGATCCGAGAAATTCGTTTTATCAGCTATAATCATCTCCAATTTTTGTTTTGCTAGTGGTAAATTCTTCAAAGCCAGCTGTAAATCTCTCTTCATGGTTTGTTGCTCGTTTGAATGAGCCGACTGAAGTAATTTGAGTCGGTTCACTGTATTTTCTAAATCGGCTCTTTCTTTCAAAAGTGGATTTCCTGTTGTCAATGCTTTGACTTCACTTGCTTCTAATACGATTTCATCTACTTCATCGGTTGAACGTGTCGCTGCTTTAGAACTCATGATTTGTGTAATATAAGAAAGTTTTTGTTCTTGTATTTGCCACAAGTAACTGTCAAATGTGCCACTGGTGATATAGGTATAAATCTCTACTTCATCAAATTGGTTGCCTTGCCGAATAATACGACCATTACGCTGTTCAATATCAGATGGGCGCCATGGACAGTCCAAATGGTGAGCAGCAATCAATTTGTCCTGCACATTCACACCAGTCCCTAGCTTTTCTGTGCTTCCTATAATAATACGAGTCTCACCATTTCTGATTTTTTCAAATAAGGCATCTTTTTGTGCATCAGTTTTGGCATCGTGAATAAATGCGATTTGTTCTTGTGGAATTTCTTTTTGTATCAATAGCGCTTTTAATTCTTGATAGGCTGAAAAATGTTCCGTGCTCGCTTTAGGAACACCGATATCACTAAAAATCATTTGTGTCGCACTTTCATTTGCTGTTTGGTGATAAATTCTCCCAACATTTTGTGCACATTTTTCTAATTTTTTGCTATCTCCAGCCTCGTATATTTTATTGTCTAAAAGTCTTGGATCTAACGCCATATACCTTGCCTCATGTGTTACTTTCAACATATTATCAATAACTGGAGAGACCATTCCAAGACGAATTTGTTCTGCTCTTAGTGCCAATTCGTCCATTTTCATTTGTTGGGCAAGAGTCGCTTTCGTTTCAATCAGGATATTTTTGTGTTTTGGTACTGGTAAATCTAGCATATCTTGTGTTTGAATATCTGCAACTTGATGAAATTGTGTCATTAATTCAGGTAAGTTATGGAACTTTGCAAATCGATTACGAATGCGATAACCACTTGCTTCAGGCGTCATTTCCATCTTGTTTTCAATTTCACCAAATACACCTTGCCAATCATCAAAATGCGTTAAGCCCAAATCTTCCAAAACATCTGGTTCAAGATAACGCATAACAGTATACATTTCACACATCGAATTAGAAATTGGCGTTCCTGTAGCAAATATAACACCTCGTTGATTGTTTTCTTCTTGTAGATAGCGCACTTTCAACAGCATATCCATTGCTTTTTGCGCATTTCCTGTAGTGACACCTGCAACGGAACTTAACTTCGTGTCAAAACGTAAATTCTTAAATCCATGTGCTTCATCTACGAACAAACAATCGACGCCTAATTCTTCAAAATCCAGTAATTTATCTTTATGGTTTGTTTTGAGAGATTCTTCCAATCGTTTTTCTAATTTCATTTTTGTCGATTGTAATTGCTTAAAGGAATGAGAATTTTCGTTGGATTTGGCTAACATTTCAACAATACTAGCAATTTCATCACGCATAAATTTCTCTACACGTGCATCAGACATTTTTATTTTTCCAAATTGTGTGTGGCCCATGACAATTGCATCATAGGTACCTGTGGCAATTCGTGAGACAAACTGCTTTCTTCTTTCTTTTTTGAAATCATGCTCGGTTGCAACCAATACTTTCTTATCAGGATAGGCACGTAAAATTTCCTCGCCAAAATTCGTAACTAAATTTTTAGGGACAACAAAAAGGGGCTTTTGAACAAGTCCCAATTCTTTTAATTTCATGCCCGCTGCAATCATTGTAAGTGTTTTACCAGAACCTACCACATGGGCTAATAATGCTCGACCCTCATTAACAATTCGTTGGACTGCATTTTTTTGATGAGGTCTCAGTTCAATAGAAGGATTTAAACTTGGGAAAATCATCTGTGAACCATCATATTGTCTTGAAATATTTCTGTTGTATCTTGAGTTATAGATAGTTTCTAATATTTCAGTACGTTCCTTTGAATTGAATATCCACTGATTAAAGGTTTGTCTGATAAGCTCTTGTTTTTCTCGTGCAAATAAGGTTTCTTTGGGATTTACCACCCTTTTATCTTTTCCTTCAACTTCAATTGTGTCCTCTACCACTGAGTTTTTAAAATTCATACATTCTTCTAATAGTTCAAGAGCATTTTTTCGCTTTGTTCCAAATGTGTTTTTTATTAAATGATTATTCAAGCTTTTTTTATTACTTAGAAAATAACTTTTATGATATCTGTCAAAATCAAGCTTAATTAATTTTTGAATTTCAAATGGCGTTAATTCAAAAGTATCTTTGATAAAATCTTTATAAAAATCTTGTGGAATCCATGGTGTTCCTAAACGAAAATGAATATCTGTCAATGATAAATTAACTGGTTGAACACTTTCCAAGGCTTTTTGATTCGAAAGAAAATCAATATTGCCTTCTTTTACATAGTCGTTTATTTCAGATAATTTTGTTTTTACATCTCCTGAAAGATATTCACTCGTTATTTCGTACTCACCTGTTTTATGATTGAGATAAATTTCACCTTGTAATTCTTCTAAAATATCGCTGAGTTCTTTTGAGTAAATTTCTTGCATATATTCTAGGTCAACTTTTTGATATAAGTTAAACGACATATGCAAGGCATCCAAGGCATTATCTACATGAGTGAGTGATTGAATCGGACGAATAGTTGGCTGATGGAAAATTTCTGCTTTCTTGTAAGTTTTTTCTCCTGGGCCATCTTCCTTTTCAATTTCTAAAGAACAAAGAAACGGATAAAAATCATCCTCACGAAAAACCAGGCGATTTCCCTTATTATGCACAAAGCCATTTTGTTCAATAAAACGATCATAGACTTTATTTAGTTCATTTTTTGCTCGTTCAAATTCAACTAGGGAATATCCTTCAAATTTTTGTAATTGAATGAGTGATAAGGCGGCTTCTTTTAAATGAATTAAACCTGAAAGTCGCTCCATCGCTCGTTTTGATACATCTCTTCTTTCTTTAGTGTTACCATTTTGATAATAGACCTTGCCATTTTCAATCCCAAACGTATAAGGGGCAAGTGATTGAGGTTGTTTGCTTATTGAAAGCTGATAGTCATCTAGTTGTCCTTTAGAATAAGTTAAATCTAAAGTAGTATTTTCAAATTTTTCCAAATATGAGCTGTCATTTGATTCTTTCACACTCAAAGTTTGTCCATGAAAATTTTTTATCGTAAAGTCACCCAAGACATTCTGAGGATTTTCTTCAAAATAAGGATTGGGTAATTCTTGGCTAGGTGCTCCTTTAGTCCACAAAGGCATATCTTCAGTTTGATGTTGTTCAGTCTTTTGAAAGAATAAAATATCTGTTGTAACATCTGTTCCTGCGATTGTTTTGAACGCTGTTTCTGGTAATCGATAACCTGCAATTAGTTTCCCTTTTTTTGCTAAATTTTCTCTGGTTCTAGGATCTTTCTTATCCATTGTTCCTGTTGATGTGATGAATGCTAGAATGCCACCAGGTCGAACTAGGTCCATTGATTTTTGAAAAAAATAATCATGAATGAGTATATTTTCATAAGTCGAGTCACTAACGCGAATGTCAGCAAAAGGAACATTTCCAATTACGACATCAAATGAGTTATCTGAGAAATTCACTGTTTCAAACCCTTGCACTCGGATATTTGCTGATTGTTGCAGATTTTTAGCAATTGCTCCAGTAAGTGAATCCAACTCAACACCAACCAACTCTGAATGCTTTTTCAAATCTTCAGGCATTGCAGCAAAGAAGTTTCCTGTTCCCATTTCTGGATCAAGAACTCGTCCACCTTTAAAGCCAGATAATTCAAGTTTTTTCCAAATAGATTTGATTAATTCAGGCTCTGTGTAATAAGCAGTTAAGCTACTTTGCTCGATTTGTTCATATTCTTTGGGGGTTATTAGTGTTTTCAGTTCTTGGCGTTCAACTTCAAACCGCTCATTTCGAGTATCCAAGAATATGTTCGCTAACCCGCCCCAACCAACATATTTTGATAGTTTTTCCTGTTCAATGAACGTAGCTTTTGTATTTGTGGACTCAAGTTTTTTCACTAATTGGATTGCTTCAATATTTTTATTAATCTTTTCAGCAGTTGTTTTAGGATAATGTGCTTTGATTTCTGTTGGAAAAGAATAATCAAGAACAGTTATTTCTGAGGTTTGTTTAGATGTTTTCAATGACTGCAGATATTTGGCATTGGGTTCAATCTTCATAATCCGACAGAGTTTTTCCAACAAATCTGCCTTTGCTTTATTTGACCAATTTTCCAAGAAAGTAGCTTTTTCAACGAATTGCCCAGTGGTTAAATCAAGTGTGACATACGTTTGTCTTGTTCTTTCTTCAATCGAATATTTTTGAAGGATAAGTTGATTGAGACCACCACTCCATTCAGCAAAAATTCTATGCTTATCTTCTAACACGAAATCTAGAAATTCAGGGTTATCTTGTAAAATTGTTTCAACTTCAGTACCTGCTTGGAACAAATCATCATCGCTTGGCACATATCCTTCAACCAAATCATCAAACAATGTGATTTCCTTATTTCGATTAATTTCTTCATTTCTTAATTTCGTCCAATTTAAAAACCTGGCATGATTATAACTTTTCGTTTCATCGACAGGGTAATTTTGATTTAAAGCTTCTTTTAATTCTTCTTGTGTAAACTGTTGGATTTCCTCTTCAGAAAGTGTTTCTGGTTTATGAACAGATTTTCGCTCGTCTAATTCAATTTCTACTACACGAGGCTTAACCACTTGATTTACCACTACTTCGTCAAAATAGTTGATGCCATTTTTGAGATTGTGAATATTTTCAAGAACATCCTCTATTTCTTCATCTATAACAAATTCAGTCGACCAGTCTTCACCATATGCAATCGTTCCAATTGTTTCGAGATTATTGTGATTATATTCCATTATTTCCAACTGCCATGGTGCTTTTGTTTCTTCAAGTAATTCAACTGGATGCTCATCTGGAAAAACTGTTAATTCAAGAATAATCGTTTCTTCCAAATTAACCGCTAATCTTGTTTGATAGACGGGTTCTATATATTCTAAAGCACCTTCATCACTTAAAAACTCTACAATTTGGCTTTTAGTATATGGTAGAGGAAAATAAGTGACTTCTTGGGCTTTATTTTTTTGCTTTTCAACCATCTCAATCGCCTTATCTCTAGTAGTTTGTAATTGACTTAACACATAACCGCTTAGATTATTCGCAATTTTTACGGTGTTCAAAAGTTGAATTGTGGTCCCATGGTTTGATAAGAGTTTGTCAATTTGATAAAGTGTTTCATCATTTGTAACTAAACCTATTTGCTTTTCTAACGTGTAATAGGCAATTAATTTGGATAATTCCTTTTCTTGTCCGTTCAACTTTTGATAGCCTCTTAAATGCTGTTCAACTAAATTATCTACATATAAATACAAATTTTCATGGCTGCCAAGTTCCTTTTCAAATTGATAATCTTCAAGTTCCTGTAGCGCAAAAGACAATTCTTCAGCACGCAAAACATGTGCTTCAAAAGTCATTTTTGCTCCGACTGTCTGAGAAATGTCAAAATAAGACTGACGTTTTGATTCTGGATTGGTGTAGTCCTCCATTGTTTGAACAGCTTTTTCACCGTATTCTATGCGTCGATTCAATTGTGCCCACTCTTCATAGGTTTTAAGCATTGTTGCTCTTGAATTTTGCGAATGAATAAATAAAATCTGCTCAACTGGATAGTTAAACAGATTTCTATTTTGATCTAAAAAAGCTTGTTTTTCTTCAATTGAACCATGTAAAACTTTCTTAACTACGCTATCAAATAATTTTCTGAGTTCATAATTACGATTATTTGCCATTTTCCCTCCATTAAAGTTCCGTTTCTATTGCTTCATTTTGTGATTGCTTAATTTCTTTTGAATTTGGTGCATATTTCTTCAAATCTTCTTTATCAATTGCATGAAAACCGTAATTTTTAATCAAATAGTCCATTTCTTCGACCGATTCTGCTTCAAATTGACCTGCAACTTGCCCACTTTGATAAATCTTCGCCTGAATGGTATCTTTATTTTCTTGGGCATGAACGACTTGATTTGTTTCATCATTAGCGTAATAACCTTTCCATTTTTGATTTCTTACTTCTAAATTTTGTAATTTCTCATTCCAATCTTTCACAATAGCGGACGCAATAAAATTCTCGCTACCTAAATAAGCCTGATAAGTCGACTTCACTCTTTCTTGAAACAATCGATATTTATGAGATTCGGTGTGGTTATCATTAAACGCCAATAGTGAGTCAAGAGGCATTTTTCCTTGTTGTTCAAATTCCTCTAGTTTTTGAATAGCATTTATAGTATGCTGCACCATCTCTTCAAATGAAAAAGTGTATGATTTTTCATTTCCTACTTGTTTTTGTCCAAAGAAAAAAGCGAGTCGATTAAGATTCGTCAACTCGCTTGTATTTGATAAATTCGTTTCTTCTTTGTGGATTGCAGCTAATAAACGCCAATCAAGTTTGCTATTGGTTCGTTTTAATGCTTCATGGTAAATTTGCTCTGTAGCTTTGGGTATTTGATGATAGTCGGGAATCTCATTGTGAACCAAAATTTTTGCAAATCGA
Organism: Streptococcaceae bacterium; assembly: GCA_031285105.1. Classification (GTDB taxonomy): domain Bacteria; phylum Bacillota; class Bacilli; order Lactobacillales; family Streptococcaceae; genus JAITWV01. Next base: position 7,297 of record JAITWV010000188.1, read on the forward strand.
TCATCAAAACTATGCAAAAATTGAATACCCGCACGATCATTGTCTGTACAGATATATAATTCATTAAAGATTGTCCTTTTATCTGTTGCAAAATACCTTAGAAAATTCATAAGTGATTCTGGTTTCACACCATCTAAAGATACAAAACTTGCATTACGTATTTCTTTATTCAAGGACCAATACGAAAGTAAATCAATTGGGCTTTCGAAGATGTACAACTTATCAGGATTACCAATTGAAACATTAAAGCCAAAATGAGACTCAGAGTTTCGAGCGATTCCTTTAAATCTACCTCGTGTACCAAATCGCTCAATATCATATTTTGTTCCTTGAATAGTTGCTCCAACAATCACACCACTTTTGCACCATGGAAAAATCACCTGGTTGTATTTGTCCATCCGAATGTATTTGCGTTCATATAAAAAGTCTATCAGTTGCTCATCAAGTTTCCGTTGACCCACTAGATAGTCTTTAGCAATTTGAAAATTCGGATTGTCGGTAAAGTAATAATCAAATTCTTCTTTTGGAACTTCTCGTATTTGAGTTTGCGTAAAAGTGCCTTCTAACAGAAAATGTACTGTGTCTTGAAAACTTTTTTTAGTTTCATTTCGGACAAAATTAATGACATTGCCTCCACCTCTCAAACTATCTGAGAAATTGTGGTAGCTATTTGTTGTAGGATAAAACCGATATTGATTTTTGTCTCCCCAACTGTAACATTTTCCTGTTTTAACCAAATGAAAACCTAAATTTTCAGCAACTTCAAGGATAGATACTTGAGTTGCTTGGTTGATTTCTTCTTTGGTAAAAGATTTGTAATTAGCCAATTTATGATACCTCCTCTCTTGTTTGATTGAATTTTCCTATCTCATCCATTTCTTCAAAAAGCCAGTCGTCTACAAATTTTTCTAATCCGATACGATAAATCTGTTAAAATTTGTGTAAATCTATATTCAAACAAATTTATACTATGAACCAACTTATGCTTTTCAGTTTTCGTTTTGGTTCTTCCTACTTCAAAGAGTCTGATTT
>JAITWV010000317.1 GCA_031285105.1 Streptococcaceae bacterium
CAAACCCCCAACGTACAGGCACATGAACTAGCCCAGCGTTTTTAATTCCTGTTTTTTGTTCCCAATTTTCATTATAATCAGATGCTTCATCACTTGGATTTAGTAAATATTCTCTCCAACTATATAACTTAGGATATTGCGTTGTCGCCTCACTTTGTCCTTCCAAATCAAACTCAACTTGTCCCCAATGATTTTGACCATCTACCAAAATTGTTCCAAATAAAGACGAGTGACTCTCTTTATAGATAGAGTTCGCTGGAAAAGGTAATTTCGGATCAAATGGGTTACGTGCGATAAAACTTCGACCATCTGGAAGTTTTGTCGTCCCTAAATTGAAATTTGCATGAGATTTCAAATCATCGTCATTTGCAAAAACGAAAGTAGATTTAATAAAAAAAACAAAAAACAACAAAAAAATTAACGATAGATTTTTTTTCATAAAATGGACCTTTCCTAAAAAATGTAAGCTTACAAAATATATTAACAATATCTCAAAGAATAGATAAGGGTTTTCTTATTCAGTCCTAAAAAAACAAAAATATTTTTTCTTTTTTAGGATTGGACAAGAAAATACTCTTTCTATTGTTGGTTCTATGATATTCTCTTACGAGTAATTATAATTTTAAATTTAGGGAGTCGTTCAAAAATGAGATATTTACAAAAAATAATCGGATTAATGTTTGTTTTACTAATGTGTGGTTTGCAAATGATTCCGGTACACGCACAAGAAAGCAATAATTTCACCATTCAAAAAATAAATCTAAAAGAAGATATCAATACCGATTCTTCCTATTTTGATTTACAAATGAAACCTGGAGACAAAATAACCCTTCAAGTTGCTATTCATAACCCTAGCAAAGAAGAAATTCAAGTCAAAAACCAAGTATTCTCAGCTTTCACAAATACAAATGGTGAAATTGAATATACAAAACAAGCAGATGACTACGATTCTTCTTTAAAAATCAAAATGAGCGAAATTGCTAAGGTAAAGTCCAGTGATGTTGTCGCAAAGGTTCCTTCTGTTGAGGAAAAAATTGTTTCAGTTGACATACAAGTGCCAAAAAATGCTTTGGATGGCGTGATTTTAGGATCGTGGCATTTTCAAGAAGAAAACAAAGAAGCTGCTGGTGAAAAATCGCAAGACGGAATGATTATCAAAAATAAATACGCTTATGCCTTAGCGATTAAAATTACCGTCAACAAAGAACTTGATGAACCGAATTTGAATTTATTAAACATCACATCAGGCACCAATAATTATAAAAAAGCCTTTTTAGCAACCATTCAAAACAATCAAGCTGCTTTGTTAACTCGAACAAAAATTGAAGCACACGTTACACAAAAAGGAAAATTTGAAACTTTATATCAAAATACAATGGAGTCTGTAAACTTTGCTCCTAATTCTAATTTTGAATTTCCTGTTTATTTAGGTGAAGATCAAATGAAAGCTGGCGAATATACTTACCGGGTTAAGGTAGTGACACAAGATCCTAAAGATGGTTTTACAGATAAGACATGGGAGTGGAATATGGATTTTACTGTTTTGCCGCAAGAAGCTAAAGCAATCAATAATGAAGCATTAAATGATCCTATTTATGAAAAAGAATGGATGGATTATTTGAAGGAATATTGGTGGGTTGTTGCTATTGTTTTGGTTCTTCTTTTGCTTTTGATTTTCTTTTTGATTTTTAGAAGGTATTATTAATATAATCAAAAAACCATCTTTATCTGTTTGTTAAAGATGGTTTTTTGATGTCTAATATCAAGTAAATAACTTTCTTATCAACAAAATCAATTCCAGAATATTCTTGTCATCGTACCACTCCTGCCAATAAAAACAAGGAATTTCTTGAAAATATTTTGCGAAATCTGAACGCGAATAGATAACAAAATCAAATTTCTTCGAAAAATTACTCACTTCTTCAATCGCAATATTGGGAAATGTTCTTAAAGACGTAATTATTTTTGAACGATAAGGATGCGCAAGTTCTAAAGATAGACCTATATGAATCGTTTCTTTTTGTTTTTTGTTATTCAAATGAGCATAAAATAGTTTTGCTAGGTACTCACTTAAAAAATCTGCGTTAGAATGTCCTAGAAAGCCTTTAATGATTTGGTCATAATCCTCAATCATTTTTTTTACAGTGCTAAGATATTTCATACCTGGTTTATAGTATAAGAAATCAAGATAAAAGCCAACTGAGATAAATTTTTCCTTAAAAAAATACTGAATGAAAATAATAAAAAAAACCATTTGCTCTATTTCATTTTTTAGCTCTTTTTCGTACAAATCTGCTTCATAAAGCTTCTTAGAAAGGAACTCTGAGATGATGACTATCGGATGATTTGCAATCAAATTATATCTTGCATAGACCTCGTTCAAATTATTCTCCGTATTTTTCATAAAATTATACATAAAAGTGATTATCAATAAAAATCCATACTCACTTTCAAATATTTCTTGATGATTTGTTTGTATTTTTACTAAATCATCATTAGTCGAAGATGAAAAAACTAGAAAAAGTTCATCTAACGTAATAGAGCGAAATAATTTATTTTGATGAACTCTAGAATCAATAATCACCATGAAAAATAATAATTTGAGTTGAAATGTGGCACTTACGCAGTAGCCAAATTTTTTGGTAAATACACAAACTAGTCTTTGCATTTCCTCTTTATTTTGCTCAAATGGCCAATTGCTTTCACTATTTGTTTTCCATAATAAAAAGAACAAGAAGGTTCGTACCAAAAATTCCTCACCGATAATGTCAAATTGTTTTAAAGAGAATTGAAGTCCAAATTCTTTGGCGAATTTTGTTAAAGGAATTAATTTTTTATACAATTGCGATTTTGAAATGCCAATTTCTTGACAAAAATTATTTAACTCAATTTTTTCTTTTTTTAAAATAGCAATTACTGTTTTGTAGACTGGTGAGTTGTGAATTAAACTATTCCTATAAATTTCAGACGACGGAAAATCATAAGATATCTCTACTTTTCCCTTGCCTTTTGTAAATTCAAGTACATTTGTTGAAAGACAAAAATTTTGTAAATCTCTTTGAATTTTTTCTAATAGTGTACGCATTTGACTATAACTAAGAAATTTTTGCTGTGCCAGTTCTGAAATATTTATTTTTTCCCCTTTATTCTTTGCTAATAACTCTATTGTATCTACTTTCAGTCTTTGATAATCTGAAAGAAATAAATATTTTATTTCCATTCGCATCTACTCCCCCAATTAATATGAATTACGAATCATTTCTTCTCTATATTCTCTTAAATTGGACATATAAACTCTTATCGTGCGTTCTAGTCTTTAAAAAACAAAAATATTTTTGTTTTTTAAA
>JAITWV010000325.1 GCA_031285105.1 Streptococcaceae bacterium
GGCAATATTTTGGTCATTTAATCATTTGTGATGAAGTCAAAACGGATGCCAAACAAACAATTACTGAACTTAAAAAACTAGGGATTAAAAAAAGCATCATGTTAACAGGTGATCATGAAAAAGTTGGCAAGAAAATTGCTGAAGAACTTGGAATAGATGAAGTTCATAGTGAATTATTGCCACAAGACAAAGTGAATGAATTAGAAAATATCCTTGCAAAAAAATCCGCAAAAGGCAAAGTATTATTTGCAGGCGATGGAATGAACGATACGCCCGTTTTAGCTTTGGCAGACATTGGGATAGCAATGGGCGGACTAGGCTCAGATGCCGCCATTGAAGCAGCTGATATTGTGATTATGAATGATGAACCAAGAAAAATTATCTCAGCCATGCAAATAGCAAAAAAGACAAGAAAAATTGTGTTGCAAAATATCATTCTAGCTCTTGGTGTGAAAGCAGTTTTCCTTATTTTAGGTGCATTTGGTGTTGCAACCATGTGGGAAGCAGTTATTTCTGATGTTGGCGTAACTTTACTTGCTGTTTTGAATGCTTTAAGAATTTTAAATACTAAAAATACGTTTAAAAATATTCCTTGAATGATATAATGAATTGTAAGACCTCTCAATAACTGAACGCACTTGAATGAACGGCTAATTTCTTGTTCACCTTCGTTGTTCGTGCGTTAAATACGTAAAGTATTCGCCTCCTCACGCCTTGTTGAACAAGAAATTAGCTCGTTCATTCAAGCACGTCAGTTATTGAGAGGTCTATACTAACCTTGAAAGGAACGATTATGACATTTAAGAAATTTTTATTAGCAGGTATTTCTTTACTTGCAATTACAACATTAGCAGCTTGTACATCAAGTAATGAAGGCAGTTCTTCATCAGAGTCCACAAGTACTTCTTCAAGCTCACAAGTCTTAACGCAAGAAGAATTAGCAAAGATTGACTTACCTCAATTAAAGGACAAAGTAGGCGATAATGAGTATTTAATTGAGATGGAAACAACTGAAGGGAACATTCAAATTCGTTTGTTTCCAAAGTATGCACCATTAACAGTTGAAAACTTTGTAACTCATGCCAAAGATGGCTATTACGATGGAACAATTTTTCACCGCGTCATCCAAGATTTCATGATTCAAGGAGGAGATCCTGAGGGTAATGGAACAGGTGGTCAATCTATTTGGCGAGGAAAAGATGAGTCAATTGATAGTGGAAATGGCTTTAAAGATGAATTTAGCCCTTCTCTTTACAATCTTCGTGGTGCTTTATCTATGGCAAACGCGGGTGCTGGTACAAATGGTTCACAATTTTTCATTAATACCAACACGCAAGACCAAAGCCGTGGTTTAGCGATTCAGTGGACACCAGAAAAAATTATTGAAGCTTATAAAAATGGTGGCAATCCTTCATTAGACGGTCGCCATACGGTATTTGGTCAAGTATTTAAAGGAATGGATATTGTCGATAAAATTGCGGCAACACCTGTTCAAGCAAGTGCATCAGGTGAACAATCATCGCCAAAAACACCGATTAAAATTGTGGCAATTCGTATTTTACAAGAACCTAAAAAATAAAATTCCTTCAATCAAGAATCTAGCTAAATGAATTAAATGACAAACAAGGTGTTCGCTATTTTGAGTGAGACACCTTGTTTGTTGTTAATTCCTTATTAGATAATCAAATGCACCCAAAGCAGCAGTTGCCCCACTTCCCATTGAAACAATAATCTGTTTGTAAGTGCTATCCGTACAATCACCTGCAGCAAAAACACCTGTTAAGCTTGTTGCCCCGTTTTTATCAGTTACAATTTCCCCACGACTTGTTTGTTCAACTGTATCTTTCAACCAAGAAGTATTCGGTACCAAACCAATAAGAATAAAAACACCCCCAACATTCATTTGTTGAATTTCTCCGTTTTCACGATTTGTGTATTCAAGGGCTTGAACTTTTGTTTCTCCAATGATTTCTTTGGTTTCTACATTGGTTAAGACCGTCACGTTTGGTAATGAATACAAGCGTTTTTGTAGAACTTCATCGGCTTTTAACTCAGGTAAAAATTCAAGAACAGTGACATGATTAACAATTCCTGCTAAGTCAATTGCGGCTTCAATTCCAGAGTTTCCCCCACCAACAACTGCAATATCTTTGCCTTTAAATAATGGACCATCACAATGAGGACAATAAGCAATTCCTTTATTTTTAAGTTCTTTTTCGCCAGGAATATTTAAATCACGCCATTTTGCACCTGTAGCAATAATCGCGGTTTTGGTTTTTAAAACAGCTCCATTTTTTAAAGTGACTTCCAACATTTCTTTTTTCTCAAGCTTTTTTACACTTTGCTGTTTCATCAAATCAACAGGATATTCTTTGACATGCTCTTCTAATTGTTCAACAAGTTTTGGTCCTTCGATGTATTTTTGTGAAATTAGATTTTCAATCCCCAACGTTTCAAGTGGTTGTCCACCAAATTTTTCAGCAACTAAACCAGTCCGAATACCTTTTCTAGCTGCATAAATAGCCGCAGAAGCACCAGCAGGACCACCGCCAACAACTAATACATCATAAGGGTCTTTGTTTTCAAATTCTTCAGCTGAAGCCCCGCCGAGAATTTTTTCAAGAATTTCTTCAAGATTCATGCGACCACTTGCAAATTCTTCGCCATCTTTGAAAACAGTTGGAACAGCCATAATTCCTTTTTCTTCAATTTCTGCTTGGAACATGCTTCCTTCAATCATAGTGTGCGAAATGAGTGGATTAATGATACTCATGATATTTAAAGCTTGAACCACTTCAGGACAATTATGACAAGTGAGGCTGATATAGCTATCAAAGTGCATTTTTGTATTAATTTGTTGAATGCGTTTGATCAATTTATCATCAACTTTTGGTGTGCGTCCGCTTACTTGAACAAGTGCTAAAACAAGTGAATTGAACTCATGACCAAGTGGCAAACCAGCAAAAATCACTCCTTCAACATGTCCCACTCGCTCAATAGAAAAAGCAGGTGTTTTTGGCAATTTACCTTCGATTATTTGAATACGAGAAGATAGTGACGCAATTTCATCAACGAATTGTCGCACTTTACTATCTGTTGTGGCATCAACTTTCAAAATAATATCATTTTCTAATAAATTTAAATAAGGAATCAATTGCTCCTTAGTTGACTGTTCTAAAATCATATTTTCCCCCTTTTTTAAAAATGGCTGATAAAAAAGATTACCAGCCATCAATGATTTAAATTTTTCCTACTAAATCAAGTCCTGGTGTTAAGGTTTGTTCGCCTTCTTTCCATTTAGCAGGACAGACTTCCCCTGGATTTTTTGCTACATATTGAGCAGCTTTTACTTTATCAAGCAATTGACTAGCATCACGACCAATGCCATCAGAGGTCACTTCCGTTGCCTGAACGACACCTTGTGGATCAATGATGAATGTGCCTCGTTGAGCTAAACCTGAAACTTCGTCTAATACGTCAAAGCTTCGTGAAATGCGTCCAGATGGGTCAGCAAGCATGGCATAAGTTAACTTGTTGATTGCTTCACTATGCTCGTGCCAAGCTGCATGAACGAAATGCGTATCCGTAGAAACAGAATAAACTTCCACTCCTAAACTAGATAAAGCATCATATTGTTCTTGTAAATCCTCTAATTCAGTTGGACATACAAAAGAAAAATCAGCCGGATAAAACATCACAATCGCCCATTTTCCTAACAAATCCTCACTAGATACTTTGAGAAATTCTCCAGTTTGAAAAGCATCTGTTTCAAGAAATTCGACTTTCTTCCCGATTAATGACATAACAATAAACCTCCCATTAAAATTAGTTTGTTACACTCTCATTATTTCAAAGTCCATTTTTGAAGTCAAAATATCTGCTTAAAAATTTTCTAAAATTTAAAAATGGTATTGATACTAAAAAAAGAAGGTTTATGATACTATCAATATGAATTAGAATGATGAAATGAGCGTTTAGTCTTGAGTAAATTTTACCCCAAGGGCACTTCCTTCAGGGCGCTCAAAGATGAGGTTCTTTGCTTGCAAAGGTTCTCAACTTTAAAAATTTAGCTCAAGACTGCTCCTGCGGTTACTCGTCGCAAGAAAAAATGCTCGTTTGAATCTGGACTGAATTACGAGAGGAGGAAATGTAATGTTTATCGCAAAAGAAATTCGCAAACAAGCAAGACAGTTGTTACAAGGCAATTATTGGAAGATTTTTTTAGTCACTTTATTAGGGGCAATTTTTACCACTGGAATTAGTGTAATGGTCAATATCTTCACCAGAAATGGTTATTCAGCACAAGCTTCGTGGAGTAATATCTTATCCATTCTCGGCTACTTTTTTACAGCGGCAGCCACGGGTGTGTTACTTCAATTTGTCCGTGGGCAATTAGACGAAAATTTTCAACCATTTGAACGTTGGCTTCATTTCTTGAAAAGTCCGTATTTCATGCCAATTTTATTAACAGGTGTGATGGTGTTTGTCTATACACTTTTATGGGCAATTCCATTTATTGTAGGAACCGTTTTGATGATTGTGGGTGTTGCAGGCTTATATGCTCATGGTGGGAGTGTTTTTGGTTTGTTCGTTTTTATCGGAATTGGGGTCATGCTAGTTGGTTTAGTCATTATTATTTGGAAACCAATTCGTTATTTATTTGCAGTGAATGCAACGTTTGATTTAGTTGATCAAAATGGTAGCTTACAAAGCGCTTCACAGGCAGTTGATAGTAGTAAGGAATTAATGGAGGGGCATGTTTGGGACTTTATTCGCTTGAATTTGTCTTTTATTGGTTGGTATATTTTGGCTATGGTCACATTTGGTGTCGGTTTAATTTTCCTTATTCCTTATACATCTTTGGCAAATGTCCTTTTTTATGAAAGATTAGTACAAGAAAAATAGTTTAAGTCCTTAAAGCAACTATTAAAAGTGTAGCACCTTGTGTGGTTACTTTTAGTAGTTGCTTTTTTCGACTAGTCTGATACCTATATGATAAAATTAGTAATAAGAAAATCATTAGAAAAGAGGATAACATGATCGAATTATTAGAAAAATACCGAACAGATTTACATCAAATTCCAGAACTTGGCTTTAAAGAATTTAAGACCAAAGACTATATCATGGAACAAATCAAAGGGTATGATTGTGAGATTAATGAAGTAGGCGAAACAGGATTGGTGTTATATTTCGGGAATGAACAAAAAAAAACAATTGCCTTTCGCACAGATATTGATGCCTTACCAATTATTGAAGAAAATGATATCTGGTATAAATCAAAACATAAAGGAAGAATGCATGCGTGTGGTCATGATGGTCATATGGCAATGATGCTTGTTTTTTGTAAATATTTAAATGAAAATAAAAGTAAATTAGATAAAAATGTGTGCATCATCTTTCAACCCTCAGAAGAAAATCGAGCAGGTGCACATACCATCCTAAAATCAGGACTTTGGGAAAAGTATCGTTCAGAAGCTATCTTTGGCATGCATTTATGGCCTGGATTAAGCGCTGGTGAAGTTTTTTCCAAACCAAACGAAATGATGTCACAAGGAAGCGAAACGAATATCACCATTCACGGTAAGTCAGCACATATTGCAAGTTACCAAAAAGGAATTGACGCATTAGAAATTGCTTGTCGGTATTTATTAGATGTGTATAAATTTGAACGCTCCATTTCTCCAACTATTGACCGCTTAGTTCGCTTTGGTGTAATGAACTCAGGAACAGCTAGAAATATTGTCTCTGATAAAACTGAGCTTTTGGGCACCATTCGCACATTTTCTAATAGTGCACATAAAAGTATTAAATATGGCATTCATCAAATTGCTGACCGTTATGAAGAGCAATATGGGGTCAAATTTGACTTCAAATATTATGATGGTTACGAAACAGTCATTAACGATGAGGAATTGTTCAATCGACTTCAACCCAAATTACAAGTCAACATCTTAGAAAAGCCAGTGATGCAATCAGAAGACTTTTCAGTTTATCGTCATCATGAAAAAGAAATTTTCTTCTTCCTTGGTGTTGGAGACGTGCCGAATTTGCATAATCCACATTTTAATTTTGATATGAAAATTTTACAAAAAGGAGTAGAATTTTGGCAAAAACTTCTTTGGGCTTATTAAATAATTAAATTTTACATTTTGTATTAGAAGGTATATACTTCAATATAAATTGAGAATCTTACAATAATATATAAAGAAGGAACCTTATGAGTA
>JAITWV010000289.1 GCA_031285105.1 Streptococcaceae bacterium
GGTTATGGGGGCGTTGACTACAACCCACATGGCAAAACAGAAGAACAAATCGATGAGCGCATTTTCAAAATCAATCCTTCTGGACAGTGGGAATTGTTGTATGACCCGCAAGAAGAAAAAGTGGAACAAAAGATTGTCGCTGAAGATTTTCCAACGCAGCTAGAAGCAGTAATTGAGGAGATTGGTCGAGTATTTGAAACATCGACTTATGTTCAACCAGATAGACCTTGGTTGCCAAATCTTGGGGAAATGTTGGTAAGTGTTCAACCAGAACAAAAAGCCGAACGAAACTTATCAATTCCGCTTGGGTTATTGGACATTCCTAGTTTACAAGCGCAAAAAGTGTACAACTACAATTTGGAAGAAACGAGTCATACGGTGATTTTCTCTAGTCCAGGCTTTGGGAAATCAACGACTTTACAAACCATTGTGATGAACTTGGCACGACAAAATACACCGGAACAAGTACAATTCAATTTGTTAGACTTTGGGACAAATGGGTTATTGCCGCTTAAAGACTTGCCTCATGTGGCGGATATCGTAACGTTGGAAGAAAATGAAAAATTACAGAAGATGTTGGGCCGCTTGAGTGAGAATTTGGCGCAAAGAAAAGCACTCTTTAAAAAAGAAGGAGTAGCCAATCTTGCGCAATATCAAAGTAAAATAGGACAACAGTTGCCTATCTTGGTGAGTGTTTTGGATTCGTATGATGGGTTAACACCACAAGAACCTAAAAAAGAAGCGATAGATTATCTACTTCTTCAGTTAATCAGAGAAGGAGCTTCGTTGGGTATGTATCTTGTGATGACTTCTGGGCGTGTTGGTGCGATTCGCATGAATATGATGGCAAATATTCAAACAAAAATGGCTTTTTATCTTAATGATGAATCGGAACTTGTTTCAATTATGGGACGAAATCGTCTTGCGCAAGCGGATATAGTTGGTCGGGGTCAAATTATGCAAGAAGCACCAACAGCTATTCAATTTTATCTTCCTACAACTGGGAAAAATGCGATGGAAATTTTAGAAAATATGTCTGACGAAATTGAAAAACTAAATCATGATTGGAAAGGAAGTCGACCAACACCTATCCCAATGGCGCCTGAAAAATTGACAAATGAAGTTTTTGACGAACATGATGAAGTGAAAAAATGGCGAAAAGAACAAAAATTGCCATTGGGTATGTCCTACCAAACTACGAATATTTTAGGATTCATTCCGAAAGTTCATCCTTATTTTCTATTTGCATCAATGGATGATGAGCAAAATTATGTTTTCCAACAGATTTTTCTTCAACAACTTTCAAAAATTCAAACAGATGTTTTGGTGGTCGATTTTATTGAAAGCTTTGAAGAAATTTTGAATGAACAAAAACTTTCAGAAAATATTTCGTTGATCACTGATAAAAACGAAGCAAAAGCAATTACAAAAGGGATGATTGACTACGTTCAGTTAGTGAAAAAGAAGGAAACTGGCAAACCAATGTTGCTAGTTATTTCAGACCTTCAAGACTTTACGAAACAAACGGGTATTTCAGCAAGAGATTTTATCGTTTTATTGAAAAATACCTATAAAGCTGGATTGGATATCTTGATTTTTAGTCCTCATGAGTATATTGCCAAAAGCTTTGATGAAGTACCAAAGGCCATTCGACAGTTAAAATTTGCAGGATTAATTGGAGCGAGAATTTATGATAGCCCGCTTCTGAAAGGAAATTGCGTTTCAAGTGAACAAGAATTAACTCTCTATGACGCTTATTTTGTTGTCAAAGGCGGGGCTAGTTTTGACAAGCTAAAATTACCACAAACAGTAAAAGGTGAAGAGAATGAGTGAAGAAAAACCAATCCTACTCCCTCTAGGAACAGCAGTAAAGATTAAAAATGATGAGAGCATTTATATTCTCATTTCAAGAGGTTTTCAAAAAAATGGAGCGGAAATGATTGCTGGTTATGCGGGTGTTCCACATCCATTTGGGCAAAACAGCAAGTATAAAACGGTGATTATTTCCACTCAAGACATTCTTGAAATTGTACAAAAAGGATTTGAAAACGAGCTTGATGCAGATTTTATCCAAGAACAATTAGAGAACGCAACAGCTGCACCTAAAAAGAAGGTGGATACCCAAGAAGAAGGTTCACTTGGTGCAAAGGCGAAAGAAAAGAAAACAGAGGCAAACGAGCAACCGTTTGATCCCTATGATCCTTTTTATTCCCTAATAAAACGCGCAAAAGTCCCAAATAAGACTTAGTATCAATATTTATAAAAACGAACGGAGATAGCCATGAGTGATGAAGAAAAAATGGAAAAAGTTAGACGGCTAAACGAATATGTCAATCGACTTCAAAGTTCTTTATCCGCTAGTTATGATTTAAATTTCACCCAATTTAAACAAGCAGGAAGCAACAATTGGGCGGGGAAAGTAAAAAAATCTGACTTTGATGAACAATACCATGATGGGGAACGTGAGTTAAAAAATGTTTCTCAGGAAATAGAAGAAGCAATTTTAACCAGTAAAAGCAAAATGTTCAGTCTGGCTTTGTCTATTGATGATGCAGTAAAAAAAATTGAAGCCTTGGCAATCGCAACATTTTAGGAGGAAATTATGGTAAAAAATGCAATTGACAGTAGCGGATTTGAAAGTGTCACAGGGAATGTAAGAAAAAGTGCTGCTAAAGTTGCTGGAGTGCGCAATGGCTTATCTACAAATGATGCCCATCTGAAAGTGGAAAAGATAGAAACTATTTTCCACCTATATGATGACTTATCGAAACTTATCAGTAGTTACGGAAGAATGGTAGAGCATGATGTTGAAGAATTCCAACAACTTGGTAGGAATATGAAAAAGACAGACATGGAGGCAAGTTCATGAGCAATAACGAAATATATTATGACGATTTGACCGAACTGGCTGTCCGAATTTCAAATGGTCTAAAAAATCGTACAGAACCTTTGGATGATTTACAACAAGCACTGAAACAATT
>JAITWV010000004.1 GCA_031285105.1 Streptococcaceae bacterium
GGCACTTAGTTGTTAAGCTCTTTTTCGTGTTATAATTATTTGTGCACAAAACTTTTTTTATTTATGCACAAATGGTACGTAGTTTTATGCACAAAGTTTAAAAGTTTTATGCATAAAAAATTTAAAGTTTATGCACAAAGTTTTTAAAGTTTATGCACAAACTTTAAAAATGACTAACTAGCCATGCCCATATCTATTGAACAAAGGAGAAAAAATGGCAATTGATTTTTTTGAAGCCACTAAACAACCCGTTCGCCAATTAAATAAGGCTGAACGTGAATTATATGATTATGTTGTCAAAAACATGAACGAAGTAAAAAATATGAGCATCCAAAAGTTTGCCGCCGGGCGATTTGTCTCAACGACCACCATTTTTCGATTTGCTAAAAAACTTGGCTTTAGCGGTTATGCGGATTTTATTGATAGTTTGCTTGTTACGACGCATTCAAAAGAAGAATTTTCGATGCCAAGTCTGATTACAAAAGAAAATTATTCGGAAAATTATTTGAGTAATGCGATTGAAAGTGTTCGCGTGATGAGTGATGAGTCGGTTCAGATAATTTTAGAAAAACTTGCGTTAAAGCCAAATATTTATATATTAACGGATGACAATACTATTTCCATCGCCAAATATGCAGAGAGGTTATTCATCGGCTTAAAATTAAACGCCTACGCACCGGAAGCCTCGTACCAAATGCAAAATTTAGAAAATCATATCAATGAAAATGATCTACTAATTGCTTTGTCTTATTCTGGGCATGATGAACAAATGAATGCCTTTATCCAAAGAGTATTTTTAAAGCATCGTCCGTTTTTGGTGTCGATTACCAAAGCCAATAATAACATTTTGGAAAGTTTATCAGACATCAATTTTTATGTATTCGCTGAAAAGATTCGGATGAATAATATGGACTTAACTTCTTCTATTTCGATGATGATGATTTTAGAATTATTGGTTTATTCTTATTCTGCTAGTCTTGTGTAACATTATTACTCTAATCGTAATATGTTACACAATTGGTACTTTCTATTCTAATTCCTACTAATAACTATTCTTTTTATTTTCCTCATGCTAAAGTTAGATTAGATATTGAAGAGGAGATTATTAAAATGGAACGAAACAAATCAAAAATGTGGTTACTTGCTGTCATCTTACTTAGTTATTTTGCGGTAGGATTTCCAGATGGAGCTTTTACGATTTCATGGTTAGGTATCTCTTATGATAAAAGCTTAACGATTGCTCATTCTGGGTACATATTAGTGGCTTACTCGGTTACTTATACATTAGCTGGAGTGATTTTAGCTCAGTTAAACAAAAAATTGAAATTACAAACGCTCTACTTTATCGGCTTACTGATTATGGGTGCAGGGTTTGTTAGCTTGGCATTGGCTCCTAATTTTGCCTTGGTTTTAGCATCAATTGCAACTTATGGCTTTGGGACGGGCTTGATGGCTGCAAGTATGAATGCGTATATGTCTAAGCACTTTGGGGCACGTGAAAACAACTGGATGCACTGTTTCTGGGGTGCAGGTGCGACGGTTTCACCAATTGTGATGAGTCAGATGATGGCGGTGATGAGCTGGAGATCTGGGTATTTCTTGATTACGGCTGCTTTAGTTGTAATTGCGGTTGTGTTGTTAATTAGTATGTTTAAGAAAGTTTGGATTAATGATGAGGATATTGTCAAAACAACTTCTTCAACGAGTTCAAATGAAACAGCTAAGAAAAAATATTTAAACAAAAAATGGCATTCAACGGTTGAAATTTTGACCTTCTTCTTCTTAGGTGGAACGGATTATACGCTAGTTTTCTTTACTGGTATGGTATTGATGAGTCGTGGCATGAGTCTTGAAGCAGTTGGATTGTTCTCGGCGATTTATTATGTGTGTATGACTGTTGGAAGGATGTTTTTCGGAAGTATTGCAACACGTTTGAAGGAAATTTCGATTATTCGCGTGGGTATTGCGATTGCGATTGTTGGGATTGGCGTTTTGTATTTCACCAGTTCAATTGTTGGTATGGCTTTAACAGGATTTGGTTTAGCACCATTATTGCCAACATTGGTAAGTGATACATCAAACCGTTTCCCACCATTCTCACTTTCTCGTTTGGTTGGGTTAGAATTAGCCGCCTTTGGAGCAGGAATTGCTGTGTTGTTCTTTATTACGAGTAAAGTTTTGGAGTTTGTTACCCTTGAAGCACTGTTTCCAATTGGATTAGGATTTGTGATTTTGGTTTTGGTGTGTAATGAGATTTTGGAGTATGAGGTGCGTAAGATTAGTTCTACTACTAAAGAGGAACAATTGGAAGTGGTAACGAAAACTGTTTAGAATATTGAGTTTAGACAGGTAAAAATTGCAGTATTTGCACGAAAAGTTTGATTGAGCTATAATATGAAAAAAGGAAGTCGTATGTCACTACGACTTCCATGCGAGTTTTGTTTCTGACAGAGCTGGCTAGATAAAACGTTGCCGTCGCCTGTCAAAGCTTTGACGGTCTTAAATCCCCTTAGACACTAACGTTTAAGGGAATTTTTTTGTGTTTTGCTTTAAACTTGGCTGTTTTCAAGTCCTAGTGACGAGTAAGCCAAGTGTGTGCAACTGAATCTTTTGGAAGTGCTAATACTTTGTAGATATCATACAATCTAGTTAGCACGTATTTTTTGCTTTTTCTCTTTGATACTTTGCAGCATCTTCAGTTACTTGAAATGTTTCCATAATCTCTTTAACACTCATATTTCTTGCCTCGGTGTAAGGTATCAACAATTCACCAGCAAATGCTTTTGCCTGCCATTCAGCACTTTTATATGCTGGAATGGAATAATCGCTCACAATACTTGCAAATTGTGGTTCTACATCGAAATGTAACAAATAATGACCAATTTCATGCCCTATTGTCATTCGATCCATTCCATTTCCATCTACTGCATTATCATAAACGGTATTTTTTAGTTGGATTGTATTTGTACTTGGAATGGTATTTCCATGAAGCATTCCTGACTCCATATCATCATCTTCGTTTATTTCTAAAGTAAATTTTTTGTCAAGGATTGGCATCACAATTTCTAAAAATACAACAATTGGAAATGGTTTTCGTTTTGAGGGAACATAATCAATCAGCCTCCAAATTTTTTTTAACATGTGTCCTAATTTCATCTCTACTGAGAGGCTCAACAATATAATCCATTAATCCTCCTTTAATTCAAATTCCTCAATAATTTTTCTTAGTTTTACTAATTTATCTTCAGACAAATTTTCAAATCTTCTAGCGAAAGAAAAAACAACTTCTTTTTGTGTTTCATCCATTTTGGTTATATTAAATTCTATAGAATCAAGCGACTCCAATTTTGATTCTTCTAATTTTTCAATTTCTTTTGAAGACAGCTTAAATAAAGTAGCCAAATCACTTATAAGATTATCTGGTATTCTTTTTTTACCATTTTCAATTGCGGACAAATAAGAGGACGTAAAGCCAAGTTTTTCTGCCATATGTTTTAGCAATAAATCTCTATTCAGTCTTATACGTCTTAATTCTTTTCCAAATGGTGTAATCATATTTTTTTCCCTTTCATTTGTGCAGAAAATATAATTAAAATATATCTACATTTGTTGCTTCCATCCAAATATTTATTATCAATTCACCCTGCCATGAACCTTTTTTAAGGAAATCTTCAACATTTTTATAATCTTTAGGTTCTTTATAAAATTGAGTAAAAGAAATTTCATTTTCAGAGCCTTCTGAATAGTAAGTTATAGAGAAACGATTATTATTATAAGTGAATTCGATTTCTCGTCCAGTTTCAATAAATTCTATCAAATCTTCAACTGTATATTTGTTACTCATTTTGCTTTCCCTCGCTTTCCTCTTCCATTTTCCCAAGTCCAATCATGACGATGTGGTATCTTAGGATGTGTTTTTGGGTTTCCATGATTCGTAAAATCCATATCATACTTTGCTAGACCATTTGAATCAAAATATCTTTCCATAATTGTATTTCCAACAGAGTTTAATCTTTTGATGACCGAATTAGGTTCACTTTTAGTAGGCACATTACCTGTGGTTGTTGTACTTTTAGCTCCACCCTTGGAACCATTATAATTACCAGAATTATTTCTTAACCCGATTTTTGTTCACCACCTTTAGTTGATATTGTGGTAGAATGAATTGGTGATTGTCCTGTCAAGAAATCACTTTTGTCTGCACCTTGCTCCAACAAGGGTGTAGGCTTTTTTAATTTCAATTTCAAATAATTATCGATATGGTGAAATTGAATATGCGGATATAGAAATTCAATCTCATTCGGAAATGATCCATAAATAATCACTTCTCTGGGCTCTAAAACTAGGAATATTTGGTCCAAATCTTTTAAGAATGTCTGCCTATTATCTAAAGTTTTTATATTTCCATAACTACTAACGGCAATAATGGATTTTTTGGGTATTCCTAAAAAAGCATATTTATAGCTTTCTTCCCCTAAACAACGGACATTAGGTATTACATTAACACCATTATTTTGCATAAATGCCATTAAATTCAGATTTCTTGAGACATTCATCATTCTATTTTGTTCAGGTGCATCCCCTAATAATGAATAATCAGGTCCAATTACAAAATCAAATTTAATAAGCAGTTTAACTAATTTTATTGCACTTACAGGCTCAAGATATTTGATAAAATACTTGTCATGCACATAAAAATGTACCCCTTGATTATAGTTTTGATTTTTTTTAATTTCATTAATTGGAATCGCATTTTTAAATTCAACCTTTTTTGGTTTTTCTAGTTTTGGATATTCATAATTGATTTTGACTTCTTCAACATGAAAATCTAAATCTTTTGCTAAATGACCATAGTTATAATCAAGGGGTACATTTTTATGTGCATGACAAGTATTTTAT
>JAITWV010000055.1 GCA_031285105.1 Streptococcaceae bacterium
GTAAAAATCCATTACTCGTTTTCTTAAATCTGGGCTGTAAGTCATCTGAACTCTCCTTGTGATTGATGATTCTAGCATAACAGAAGGTGGTCTTGTTTAAAAACGGATTAGCTATATAATATATTTCATTCATTGGACTCACTTCATGACCATTATACTATGTATCAAAAAAGTGGTCATTGTTTGTGACCATTTTTGGTGTTTAATGATTTTCGGAAACGATATAAATCTATTAATTTAAAAAAATTTCAGATTAACACACTCGTTTTTTGTGAAATTTACTCTATATCTATCTTAAAAGAAGATGAACGTTTATAATTTACAAACGTTCATCTTCTATAATTATTATTATTCTAATTGTTATAATTTTTTAACTATTCTATTCAAAACAACAAGTTTTATTTATCACTATACTTCAATATATACTAACAGGTTAGGAATACTAGCTATACATTTGCTCTAATTCATCAACAATTCCCTGAAAGTGCACATCAAGAGCAGACTGAACGAACTCTTGTTTTACTCTTGTGATAAACCTTATATCGCTAAATAGACGCATTATGGTAACAATAAGACCTCCAATATCAAGTATCTTAGGATTCTTCAGTAAAACAGATGCAACAACATTGCTTGAAGAAGCGATAACATTCGAATACAGTAAGATTTTTCTCGTTCTTACTTCATACAGCTTTGAATCATCGACACTTTGGTCATAAAATAAACGATGTACCATGGATATTAACGTGTTTATGAAAACAGATAATCCAATCTCAGTTGAAACACTTGCCATATCAATCCCGTAAACTGTCAATTTTCTTGAAAAGTCAGGTGAAATTGATGAAATGACAGGTAATGGGATGCTCTTTTTCGTCCCAATATCGGATTTTAAATGTATGCCTTCACGAATCAATGCGCTCCCTACTGCGAGTTTGCCATCCCACCCCTCATCAAACACTCTTTCCTTGCAAGCGCTGAATACTTTTCCTGTATTTGCTAAAGAATAGATTACATTTTCTCCATTAGGTGCTCTTTTTGTCGGTTGGTTTTTGATATGCACGGAAGCCATATCCCATCGTGTTAAGGTACCTGTAATTATGTTAGCAGTACCAAAAATCCAGCCCAATAAAGGGTCATGCCCAAGTGTCATACTACGATGGTTTCCACCCTTTAGAAAACCTTTAATCGTATTTGCTTCGCCATATATTTGCGTATCGAATGGCACGCTATTAATTAATATTTTATCCGTATCAACATGATACCAACCCGGTTCAGTTTTTCCTTTTCTTCCTTTTTCGTCATTTCCACTTGATAAAGGCCGTTGCTTCTTTATCCATGGATCGATGACATACTGACGTGTGCATTGCAATGCGATAGCTGTTACTAAGAAGAAACAATCAACTTTTTTAAATTTTGTTTTCCTAGCAAACTGTTCATTTATTTCATCTAAACGCCGATATGCTGACATAAACTCTTCAGAAGTCAATATATCCTCAAATCCAACATCATTTGGAATATACGTATTAGCTTCAGCGACCAATTCATCCCAAGTTTTTATTTTATGATTATTATGAATAGATTTTACCGTATTTGAACTATTGAGGATATTATCTTCATCGTTAATACTGACATACTTACCTGCACGTTCTATAGCTCCTTGCGCTTCTAAACTTGATTTTTTAAAAGAATCAGAAAGCTCTTGAGCATTTGCTGCATTATCCTCGCTTATTTTCTGGTTACACTTGATAACTTTGATAAGTTCTTTTTCGGAATCATTTAAATTGTATGTTTTCATGTTCTTACCTCTAACTATGCACAGGCCTCTTTAATCGCTTCAGTTACGACGAGTAGTGAAGCAAGATAGTCAATTCGTGCTATTAATGCATCAATATATTTTGCCATCTTATGCTTTTCCTCTTCACTTTCGCTATGCATCTTTTTAAGTCTTTCTATTTCACCTGCTTGTTCTTTCAGAATTCTATTCTGTTTGGCAATTGCCTCTTGATATAGAGCCTTTTTCTCATTTTCCTTTTTTCTTTTTTTCTTAACACTCATAACTATCGTGGTAAGGACTGCGACGCCTGCTACAGTCCATCCTATTGGTCCGCCAAGTATTGCAAGTACCCCTGCGAGCATGCCCCCACCTACAGCAGAACCGCCTCCGATAACAGCACTAGTTATTAATGAGCTAGTAACAAAAGAAGCACCTCCACCTATAGCTGTAGCTCCTCCTGCGGCTAATGCGGTAGCAAGTGTACTAGCTGATACAACGGCAGCACCACCGAGCCCTGCAGTAATTGCTGCTTTTTGCGATGTGCTTAATACTTTTTTTACCGTTGGATTTGTAACTGAGCCAAGTGTCCGATTCTTGTCGCACAACCCCATTTCAACTTCATTTAGAATTTCATGTAATACTTTAACAGAAATCTCCTTTTTCATTGCCGTTCCCTTCCTCCTTCGCATTTCTTTAAAACAATAACTAAACAACAAAGTAGATAAAACACATGTTAATTGTGCAATAATTTCCCCTAAGGTATGAAGGTATTGAGCAAGCAATACCTTCATTGGAAGTGTACTACCAAGCCATTTTCCAAACTTTTCCAAATATTTTAAGTAATATGGAAAAACAAAAAGCCCTCTCTCGACATCATCGCCAAAAGAGAACTTCCTCAACATCACTAAACCACCCGAAACCCGATATCCCCACGATAAAAAAGTCCCGAACATTTAATTTTTTCAACTTCACAATAAACCTTTTCTTGCGCTTCTTTCACACTATCCCCACGACTTGCCACTAGCAAAACACGTCCACCATTCGTCACCCACTGCTCATTTTCTAACGCTGTTCCACTATGAAAAACCAACACTTCCTCACTCAATTCATCCAAGCCAGTAATCACGACACCTTTTTGATAAGCCTCTGGATAACCTTTGGCTGCCATCACCACACCCAAAACAGCATCATTGGCCCATTGCAATTCCGGATTTGTTCCATCTAAAACATCCAACACCACTTGCGCCAAATCATTTTCCATTCTTGGCAACAACACTTGCGTTTCAGGGTCACCAAATCGGGCGTTAAATTCAATCACTTTTGGCCCTTCATCAGTTAAAATCAACCCGGCATACAAAATTCCAGTAAACGTGCGACCTTCTTTCATCATTGCTTTTGCGCTCGGAAGTAAAATCTTCTCAATCGCTTCTTGTTCCACGTCTTTACTAATTTGTGGCAATGGCGAATAAGCCCCCATGCCACCTGTATTTGGCCCTAAATCTCCATCAAATGCGCGCTTATGATCTTGAGAAAGCACCATCGGATAAACATTTTCACCATGAACAAATGCCATAAATGAAAATTCTTCGCCGACTAAAAATTCCTCAATCACCACTTTACTACTCGCATCGCCAAATTTCTTCTCACTCATCATTTCTTTCAAGGCAACTTGTGCTTCATCCAAAGTCTTGGCAACCACCACACCTTTTCCAGCCGCGAGTCCATCGGCTTTAATCACAATCGGTGCACCTTGTTGGTTTAGATAGTTAAGTGCTTGTTCATAATCGGTAAAACTTTGATATTTCGCTGTTGGAATGTGGTATTTTTCCATCAATTCCTTCGCAAAATTTTTACTGCCTTCAATAATCGCTGCTTTTTTACTTGGTCCAAAAATCTTCAAACCAGCATTAGTAAACGCGTCAACAATCCCATTAGCTAAAGGAATTTCTGGTCCAACAAAAGTAAAAGCAACATTATTTTCTTTGGCAAATGCAATCAACGAAGGAAAGTCATCTTCCTCAATATCAACCAAACTTGCCACATCCGTCATTCCCGCATTACCCGGTGCAACATACACAGTTCCAACATTTTTTGACTGTGCAAACTTCCAAGCCAATGCGTGTTCACGACCACCTTGACCTATAATTAGAATATCCATTTTTTTCTTCCCCTTAGTCGACTAAATTCATTTTTAAAACAGAAATATAAAAAAACTGTGCACAAATTTATCAACTTTTATGCACAACTTTTTTGAAATTTATGCACAAAAGACACTTAGTTTTGTGCATAAAACTTTTAAACTTTATGCACAAAGCCCACCTAGTTTTGTGCATAAAACTTTTAAACTTTATGCACAAAACTTTTTCTAATGTTTAAAATGACGAATACCTGTCATCACCATCGCAATCCCATGCTCATCACAAACCTTAATCGACTCTTCATCACGAATAGATCCACCTGGTTGATTAATCGCTTTTACTCCGTGCTTAATCGCTTCTTCAACGGTATCTGACATTGGGAAAAACGCATCTGAGGCTAAGACGCTACCTTTTGCTAAACTTCCTGCTTGTTCTAAAGCAATAATCGCTGCTCCGACACGGTTCATTTGCCCAGCTCCTACACCAATTGTGTGCTTATCCTTAGCTAAAACAATCGCATTCGACTTAACGTGTTTTACAACTTTCCAAGCAAATTTTAAATCTTCCCATTCTTCTGGTGTTGGCTGAGTCTTAGTTACGACTTTAATATCCGCATCATCAAATCCTAAAACATCTTCATCTTGAACCAATAACCCTCCATGAACAGATGTACATTGTTGTGAAATTCCTGTTTCTTTCACCACATCAAGTGTCAATAAACGTAGGTTCTTCTTCTTACTCAAAATGAAAAATGCCTCTTCACTAAACGACGGTGCGATAATGATTTCAAGAAAAATTTGATGCATTGCTTGTGCTGTTTTTGCGTCAACTTCACGATTTAAGGCAATAATTCCACCAAAAATTGACGTTGAATCGGCTTCATACGCACGTTCCCACGCTTCAAAAATATCGCCACCGATTCCCACGCCACAAGGGTTCATATGTTTTACTGCTACCACTGCTGGTTCATCAAATTCCTTAACAATCGCTAAGGCAGCATCGGCATCTTTGATATTGTTATAAGATAATTCCTTGCCGTGTAAGACCTGAGCTCGCGCAATTGATGAGCTCACAGGGAGTGCTGATTCGTAAAATGAGGCTTGTTGGTGAGGGTTTTCGCCGTATCTGAGACTTTGTTTACGCTCAAAGGTAATGGTCAATTTCTCAGGTTCTTTTTCACCCACCGACTCAGTTAAAAATTCCGCAATCAACGCATCATAACTAGCTGTATGTCTGAAAACTTTGGCAGCTAATGCACGTCTGGTTTCAAGTGTTGTGCCACCTTTTTCAATCTGCGCTAGTACATTTTCGTAGTCATTCGGATCAACAACAACCGTTACTGACTCATGATTTTTCGCTGCCGAACGTAACATACTTGGCCCACCGATATCAATGTTTTCAATCGCTTCA
>JAITWV010000308.1 GCA_031285105.1 Streptococcaceae bacterium
GATTGATAAGGTGTATGCTGATTATTATCTTGAAAAAATGGGGACACGTGCTGAATATAATATTATCAAAGGTGGATTTTCAGCAGAAGACTTTGCCGTAGGTATTCGCAAACAAGATATTCAGTTGAAAGAAAAAATTGACGAAGGCTTGCGCACTTTAGTCAAAAATGGAACTTTTGCGCGAATTTCACAAAAATGGTTTGGCGAAGATGTGACACCTGATTCGTTGAAATAATTATTTTTTAGCTTGTTTGATAGCTCGTATTAAACTTTCAAAAAAGTAGTCTAAAATAAAGAAAATCTAGTCTAAATTTCGTTAAAAATAGACTAGATTTTTTTTAAGCAATTTTACCAAGACATTCTAATAAGACTTAAACTGAAAAACAATTCCTTTTTCACTAGCGAAATCACGTAAATTCTTCGCCCCAGCTTCTCCTGAAAAACGGCTTTCAAATTCTTTATCCTTATTTTCAGTTTCTAAAGCATCATAAATTTTCAGCGTATTTTCCTCATCAAATGAATAGTCAAATTTGTACTCATCTGCTCCAAGTAAGGATTTTACTGATGGGCCACTATCAATACCGTAAACGAATAGGCGATTGTTCTTGATTTGGGCCCATAGTTTTTTATCGATTAATGGCTTTTTATCGTCATATAGACTTATTTTTTTAAATGTAAACATACTCTCACCTCGATAATTATTATACAACTTATCTTATTGAGTTCATAAAAATTTGCGTTAATTGATCAGCATATTTTTCAAAATCATCTTGTGTCCAATCAATCGACTTCAATCCTTCGGTATAAATGCGCATCAAAGCAAGCAATAATTTATCATCATAAGCAGGGTTAACTTTTCCTTCTTTTCGTCCTTTTTGAAATAATCTTAAATACAATTCGTCCGCGTTAAAAAATTCATTTTGATTGTAAAAAGAATGCTCACTTTTAAACACTTCCATGATATTTTCAAAAAAGATTGCGCTCATTTCATCAAACTTGCTCATTTTATAATGGGTTAAATCCTTATAAGTCTGCTCAAATGACATTGGGCTTTCAATAATTTCATTGTAATGTTTCACCACGTCTTCAAAATGTTGAATAATTGCGGTATTAATCAAATTATCTTTGTTGGTATAGTAATTAAACAAGGTAACTTTAGCAACATTTGCGTGGTTAGCGATTTGTTGCATGGTGAGTTCATTGACATTTTTTGTGTTTAATAAATGAATGGTGGCAGTGATGATTTCGTTCATTTTCTTTTTTTTGCGACGTTCAAATCCATCCATTTTAATCAACTCCTTTACTTATTTGTATCATAAAACTATTTATGAACTATTTCAAGAAAAAAGGTATATAATTCTTGCAAACTACAAAAAAAGGTAGTATATTACAAACCGTAAAGAGATATTTGGTACATATTTCGTTAAGAGAATGGGGTAATTAAAATGACAAAGATGATCGAAGTAATTGGGCTCAAAAAGAATTTCAAACACACTCAAGCCTTAAAGGACGTCACTTTTCATGTGGATGCTGGTGAAGTAGTCGGTTATATTGGGCCAAATGGGGCGGGTAAGTCAACGACGATTCGTATTTTACTAGGGATTTTACATGCAAGTGGTGGTGAGGCAAAAATTTTTGGTAAGGATGTCTGGAAAGATGCGCTAAAAATTCATGAAAAAATTGCTTATGTACCTGGAGATGTGAATTTATGGCCAAATTTAACAGGCGGGCAAGTCATTGACTTATTCATGAAATTACAAGGCTCTAGTGCAAATCAAGCACGTCGGGAGGAATTAATTCAAAAGTTTGAACTGGATCCTAAGAAAAAAGCACGTTCTTATTCAAAAGGAAATCGTCAAAAAATTGCCTTGATCGCAGCCCTTGCTAGTGATGCGGATCTTTATATTTTCGATGAACCAACTAGTGGACTTGACCCATTGATGGAGGCTGTTTTCCAAGAAGAAGTTGAAAAGATTAAAGCACAAGGTAAGGCGATTTTACTTTCCAGTCATATTTTAAGTGAAGTAGAACGTTTATGTGACCGAGTAGCAATTATTCGTCAAGGAGAAATTATCGAAGAAGGAACACTTGAAGATTTGCGCCATCTAACACGTTTCCAATATCATGTAGAAACAAAAGAAGAACCTATTGGCTTAAAAGACGTTTGTGCAGTTCATGATTTGGTAATTACTGGCAAAAAAGCGGTTTTCCAAGCTGAAAGTGATAAGATTAATGAAATTTTGCAAGCGATTATGCCTTATCATGTAGTGAAATTGGAAAGTCAACCACCGACTCTTGAAGAATTATTCATGCGTCATTATGAAGGAAAGTAGGTGAGTGACATGAAAAATCCAATGTATGCAACTAGTCGTATGTTTTTACAATTATTAAAAAGAGATTGGATTAAATTAGTAGCTTGGGTGTTAGGTATGGTGGCTTTTGCGATTTCTGGTTTAAGCAAAATGGAGCTTTTAGGACAAGATACAACTCAGTTAAAAGCAATGGTTTCAATGTTTCAAAATCCAGCCATGATTGCGTTAGCTGGACCTTTACCACCTAATTCTAGCCAGTTAAGTGTTGGTGCAATTTTTGGACAATCAATGACTTTATTAACAGCAGTTTTGTTTGCGATTGTTTCGATAATCTATGTCGTTAATCGTACACGCAAAGAAGAAGATGAGGGCACACTTGAGTTAATTCGCTCCTTTAAAGTGGGGAAATTAGCCAATACGACTGCGGTTATGTTCGTTTTACTTTTGGTTCATCTTTTAACCACATTTGCTATTGCTGGTGTATTAGAAGTCCAACATGTTCCTTCGATGCATGCATTTAGTGATAACTTGATGTTTGCTGGTGCGGTAAGTTTACAAGGGATTTTATGGGGTGTAATTGCGTTAGTTTTTGCTCAAATTAACCCTGAAGCTGGTGGTGCAAAAGGTTTTTCATTTGCATTATTAGGCTTACTTTATGTGGTAAGAATCCCTACTGATATTAGTAATTTGCACCTTTCTTGGTTGAATCCATTAAGTTGGAGTTATCTAGCTTTTCCTTATGTTGAAAATAATATCTTGCCTTTTGTTTTAACGATTGTTTTAATTGGTATTTTACTTGTTTTGGCGTACCGTTTAGAGCTTTCTAGAGATATGGGCGCAGGTTATTTGCCTGAAGGAAAAGGACATAACCACGCAAGAAAGAGTTTATTGAGTTATCCAGGTTTATTGCTTCATTTGGAAAAAACAACCATTATTTCATGGAGTGTTGGTTTCTTATTATTTGGAGCGATTTATGGTTCTTTGTTTGGGAAAATGGATGAGTTTCTCAATTCAAATGCGACTGTTAAACAAATATTTGCAATTGGTTCGGCTGGAAAATACTCTTTACAAGAACAATTTATGTCAACAATTTTTGTGATTATGGCAGTTATTGTTGTTTGTTTTGCAGTAGTTGGTTTGAATAAAACAATTAGTGAAGAAAAACGCGGTCGCCAAGAACAATTGTACGCAACACCACTTACTCGGACAAAAATTTACTGGACACATGCGTTATTGTCGATTGGGATGGGCTTTTTAGGATTATTTGTTAGTGGAATTGGCTTATATTTTGCACAAAGAGGTTCATCAGCCAATACGATTCCTTTGGGTGAGGTTTTGCAATCAGCGTTAATTGGATTGCCTGGAATTGTCTTTATCCTTTCTATTTTAGGACTATTAGTTGGTTTCTTGCCTCGATTTACTAGCATTATTTGGATTTATATCGGGTTTGTTTTCTTTGATGTTTATGTTGGTAGCTTGATTTCTTTACCAGATTGGGTTGGCAAATTAAATATTTTTGGTTATTTGCCAAGATTACCGATTGATGCGATGAATTGGTCTAATGTGCTAATCATCTTAAGTATTTCACTTGTTTTATTTGTTGGCGGGTATGTGAGCTATTTGAAACGTGATATGATTCAAGGTTAATTCTTAAGCAAAACCAAAATTATTAACTAATTATATAAAAAGGTCGAAATTTTATCGGCCTTTTTTGTGTTATACAGATTAAAAAACGAATAATATCAGTTATTTAAAAGATAAATGTTCACATTCCTCTTGTTAAACATCATAATATTCCATACAATAGCCATGAGAAATCATATCAAAAGGAGTAGACATGAAGAAACTAGCACATTATTTCATTCTTTTATTTGGCATTTTCATTTTCGTTTTTTTCTTAATTATTCCACTAATTCAAAGTATTTTTCCGACTTTTTTACCAGTTAATGGTGGGTTTGAAAATTATAGTCAGTTTTTCAAAGATGATTTTTATCGAGGGATTTTTATACGAACGCTTCGTATTTCAGCCATTGTGACGGTTTTATGTTTTGTTTTAGGATTACCAACCGCTTATTTTGTGGCAGGTTTAAGCAAGAGCAAAAAAAGTTTGTTAATGGCGGCTATTTTGTTCCCGTTATTAACCAATTCCGTGATTCGATCATTTGCTTGGATTAATATTTTGGGTCGAAATGGAGTTATCAATAATTTTTTACTACAAATTGGTCTTATTAACCAGCCACTGACGATGTTATATACAGAATTTTCAATTATTGTAGGATCGATTTACCTATTCTTACCAACGATGATTTTGACTTTAGTTGGTGTGTTAGAAACAATTGAAGGAGAAATTTTTGAAGCTGCACAAACATTAGGCGCTTCTTCTTTTACAGTCTTTCGTAAGATTATTCTCCCATTATCTATTCCAGGTGCGATTGTTGGTTCTATTCTAGTATTTACTGGTACTTTAACTGCTTATACCACTCCGCAATTACTTGGTGGCAATCAGCGCATGATGATGGCGACTTTTCTTTATCAACGGGCAACAACACTTGGAGATTGGAACAGTGCTTCGGTGATTGCCTTGATTTTAATTATTTCTACAGTCATTGTGATGAAATTAATGGATTTATTTGCTGCTAAACTAGATAAAAGAGGTGCTTTAAATGCGTAAAAACAACTCAATGACGGCAATTGCATGTGTAGTATTAGCCTTTTTATTCTTGCCACTTTTATTAATTATCATCACTTCCTTTGGGAGCGCTCGCGCGATTGAATTTCCAATTTCTGGTTTTACTTTGGATTGGTATATAAATGCCTTAGCTAATCGTGCGATGATGCGTTCGTTTCGTTTGAGTTTAGTTATTGGTTTATTGGCAACTTTTCTATCGATTTTGGTTGGTGTGCCTTTATCTTATATTTTATCAAGGTATTCCATTAAAGGAAAAAACTGGCTAAAAGGATTTTTCTTATCACCAACTTTAATTCCTGGGATTGTGGTTGGATTTATTTTGTTTCAATTTATTGTGGTTCGCTTAGGTTTGCCAGTTTTTCAAGGGTTGTTAATTGGACATTTCCTTATTTCAATCCCTTATATTATTCGAGTTGTTGGCTCAAGTATGGAACAACTTGATTTTTCAATGGAAGAAGTTGCTTGGACGCTTGGTTGTACGAGATTTCGAGCGTTTGTACAAATTGTGTTGCCAAATGTTTCATCAGGAATTTTTGCTGCTTTCATGTTGGCATTTGTGAATTCGTTTAATAACGTTCCTGTTTCTATGTTTTTATCAGGTCCTGGTGTAACTATGTTGCCGACTTCTTTACTGAGTTACTTGGAATTTAACTATGATCCAACCATTTCAGCGATTTCAGTGATGTTGATGATGTTAACAATTGGGTTGATGTTTTTAGTTGAAAAGACACTAGGAATTACTAAAATTGTCTAATTGGGAGAAGAGAAAATGAGTTTTGTTGAGTTAAAAGATATTCGAGTAAGTTATGATGGAAAACAAAATATTTTAGAAAATTTGAGTATTTCTATGCAAAAAGGAGAGCTCATTTCATTATTAGGCCCAAGTGGTTGTGGGAAGACGACTACTTTGCGTGTGATTGCTGGACTTATTTCACCAAATGATGGGGAGTTTACTTTAGATGAAGAAAATTTGACTAAAGTACCTGTTCATAAACGAAATTTTGGAATGGTTTTTCAAAGTTATGCGCTATTTCCACATCTAACAATCAAAGAAAATGTGGCTTTTGGTTTAAAATTGCGTAAATTATCAAAAGAAACAATCGATGAACGTGTCGAAAAAATGCTTGAAATTACTGGTTTGAAAGATTTTGGCACACGTTTTCCCAAACAACTCTCAGGTGGTCAAAGACAAAGAGTGGCATTGGCTCGAGCGTTAGTCATTGAACCCAAATTATTATTATTGGATGAGCCTTTGAGCAATTTAGATGCCAAATTAAGAATTGCCATGCGAATTGAAATCAAACGTATTCAGCAACAACTTGGCATCACAACGGTTTTTGTTACGCACGACCAAGAAGAATGTTTTTCGATTTCTGATAAAGTAGCGATTATGAACAAAGGAGTCATTGAACAATATGATACACCTGAAAAAATTTATCGCTTACCAAATAGTAAGTTTGTCGCTCAATTCATTGGCTTTGAAAACTTTTTTGAATTAACGAAAAATCAAGAGAATCAATATGTAACAGCAAACGGCTTGATTGTTGAAAGCACGCTAAGTCAGGCAACGCAAGATATAGCAACTGGCACTATTCGTCCTGATGATATTGAAATTTGTGAGGGTGGTGCATTAAAAGGAAAAATTTTGGTTCGTACATTTTTAGGAAAAGCCCACCAGTATGAAGTTGAAACGGCACTTGGGAAATTACTGGTCAATGGATCGGATGAGGAAGTATTTTTACCTGGAGATGAACTTTCGCTTCATTTACCAGCTGAAAAATTAATTATTTTGGAGAAATAGGAGATCATAGAAAATGAAAAAGTTATTACTAGTAGGTTTAGCAACAATCACAGCTTTAACGCTAGCAGCTTGTGGAAATTCTGAAAGCGCGTCAACTGATGATTCTGGTGAGTCAAAGGGCAACAAACAATTAGTCGTTTCAACTTTTGCATTAAGTGAAGATATTGTGCGTCGTGATATTATTGAACCTTTTGAAAAACAAGAAAATGCCTCTTTAACGTTAGACTTAGGCAATTCAGCAGATCGTTTCACGAAATTAGTCAACAACCCCAATGAAGCAATTGATGTGATTGAACTTTCACAAAATAATGCGACTCAAGGACATACTGATGGTTTATTTGAAACAATT
>JAITWV010000083.1 GCA_031285105.1 Streptococcaceae bacterium
CTTTATCGGCGCTTACGAGGCTGGTTCTTCAAAAATAGTCAGCAAACGAGCGATGGGTATTGGACGAGATATTGGCATTGCTTTTCAAATTATTGATGATTTACTTGATTACACACAAAATCCTCAAGACTTTGGCAAACCTGTTTTAGAAGATATAAAACAAGGCGTGTATTCTTTACCATTATTATATGCACTAGAAGAAAAAAGAAATGAATTAACTCCTTATTTAGAAAATGGGGTGGATATGACGCAAGAAGATATTTTAAAAGTCGTTGAAATTTTACACCAAACAAACGCCATCGAAAAAACAAAAACTCTTGCAAATATTTACACGCAAAAAGCTTTAACTAGCATTGAGCGCTTGCCAAGAACGCAAGAAAAAACGTGTGAACAGTTATATGAAATTACCAAAAATATCCTTGTTAGAAAAGATTAAAGTCGCATCGATTTTAATCTTTTTTTGATTAATTATTCAACTATTTTAAAAAATCTCTTGACATGGGAACATTCCCACCATTTACACTAAGCATTGTAAACGATAACAAATTTGGAAATACATATTTTGGAGGAAACAATAATGGCAAGAGGCGCATTAAAAATTGTTACAATTGGTGGCGGTTCATCTTACACACCAGAACTTATCGAAGGTTACATCAAACGTGCTCATGAATTACCAATCAAAGAAATTTGGTTAGTGGATATTGAAGCTGGTAAAGAAAAATTAGAAATCGTCGGCGAAATGGCAAAACGTATGGTTAAAGCTGCTGGTTTGGATTGGACAGTAAACTTAACTTTAAACCGTCGTGAAGCTTTGAAAGATGCTGACTTTGTATCAACACAATTTCGTGTCGGTTTATTAGAAGCACGTATTAAAGATGAGCGTATTCCATTGTCTCATGGCATTTTAGGTCAAGAAACAAATGGTGCAGGTGGGATGTTTAAAGCTTTCCGTACAATTCCTGTGATCCTTTCTATTATTGAAGATATGAAAGAATTATGTCCTGATGCTTGGTTAGTAAACTTCACAAACCCAGCTGGTATGGTGACTGAAGCTGCGATTAAATGGGGTGGCTGGACTCGTACTGTTGGTTTATGTAATGTTCCAATTATGCACACGAAAATGGCTTCAAGAATTTTAGGTATTCCTGAAGATGAATTATTCATTAAATACGCAGGTTTGAACCACTTCCATTGGCACCGTGTTTGGGATAAAACCGGTAAAGAGCGCACAATGGAAATTATCGATAAGTTATTTAAAGCTGATGAGCAAGATAGCGTTGTTGGAAATATTTTTGCGGCTGGTTTAGGCTATGACTTAATTAAAGACTTAGGAATGTTACCATGTGCTTACCACCGTTATTATTATGCGCAAAAAGACATGTTAGATCATTCGATTGAAGAGTTCAAAGCTGGTAAAACACGTGCGCAAGTCGTTAAAGCAACAGAAGATCGTTTGTTTGAATTATACAAAGATCCAAACTTAGACTACAAACCAAAAGAATTAGAGCAACGTGGTGGAACGCATTACTCAGATGCTGCATGTGAAATGATTGCTTCTATTTACAATGATAAAGGGACTGAAATGGTTGTTTCTGCCCAAAATAACGGAACAATTGTTGACCTTCCTTATGACTGTGTCGTGGAAACAACAGGTCGTGTAACAGCTCATGGCTTTGAGTCTTACAATTGGGGAACTTTCCCAGCAGGACAACGTGGCATTTTACAAGGCATGAAAGGGATGGAAGAAACAGTTATCCGTGCGGCTATTGAAGGAAACTACGGTGCTGCATTACAAGCATTTACAGTGAACCCATTAGTACCAGGTGGAACAATCGCCAAAGAATTACTAGACCAAATGCTTTACGCCCACAAAGACTTCTTGCCACAATTTGCTGACAAGATTAAAGAAATCGAATTATTACAACCTGAAACTGTTTCTTATGTGGATGAGTTAATGAAATCAAACGTTCCTTCACAAGAGGCAAAAGACTTCAGACGTCCAACATTTTCTGATGCAAAATAATTAATAGAATTTTTAGCCCAACGTCTTTTTTGTTCGTTGGGCTTTATTTAAAGGAGATTTTATGACGAAAATAGCTTTTTTTGACATTGATGGAACGATGGTTGATGTGCCGAATGATCTGATGCACCCGACACCAGAAACCAAACGAGTGATTCAAGAATTTCAGCGACAAGGAAATTTAATTGTAGTTGCAACTGCGCGTACTAGAATTCCTGAGAGCGTGCATTCCATTGCTTTTGATGGATATATTTGTGCAGATGGACATTATATTGAGATGAACAATGAAGTATTAGTGAACAATATTTTTACCAAGCAACAAATAATCGATTAAATTGAAATCACTGAGCGTCACAATGGTGGAATTAGTATGGGCGGCCATGAAGATTTCTGGATTAATGACCGTAATAATAAAAGCCTGAAACGCCATAGTTTGCTTTATGGTGGGACGGATGACTTGTCTGATGTGAAATTAGCCGGGGAGCATATTGATGAAGTGAAAGCGAATATGACGACTGCTTGTTTTGAAGAGGCAACGGATATGTGGGCAGCAAAAAGTGAATTGCCTGAGTCTTGGGAAATTGCAGCGTATGATGACCCTAAAGATATTCGAATGGATATTCATTTAGAAGGTTTTACGAAGGGAACTGCTTGTGAATTTGTCTTTAATCATTTGAATATTGATAAAAAGGATAGTTTTGCATTTGGTGATGGAGAAAATGATATTGAGATGCTGAAGCTAGTTGGACATGGGATTGCAATGGGGAATGCAGCTGAACATATCAAGGAAATCGCTGATGAAGTGACGGAAACTGTTTTGAATGATGGAATTGCAAAGTCGTTCAAGAAACACTTTGGGATTTAAATTTTTAATCTAATGATGTTATTTTATTACACGTATTCATCCGTTTTAAAATTCAATATAGCAAACTTTCAATTTAGCTATAGCAAAAACTAAAATATGCTATAGCAAAATCATCAAAATGAGGCTGGGACAAAACGGTTTTTTAACTATAATGTTCAGTCGAATAATGTAAAAACCTCCCCAAATCTATCATCAAAGATAGATTTGGGGAGGTTTTTACGATTAAAGTTTTGTGCTAGTGCTTGAACGTTCGTTTTTCT
>JAITWV010000099.1 GCA_031285105.1 Streptococcaceae bacterium
CGAAAACTCGTAAATGAAGAAAGCCTTAACGTCTTACTTATTTCACAAACTTCAAACCAATTACGATGTACTAAAGAAAAATTTATAGATGAAATGTTAAGAAAGGCTATTATGAATAAAATAGGTCAAGGTCAAGCAAGCGGGAAATTAATCTTAATCGGCGAACATTCAGCCGTTTATCATGTACCTGCTGTTGTTTTTCCTTTTAAACAAACAACAATCAAAACACAAATTCAAACTAGTAAAACATTATACATCACGTCTGATTATTACACTGGATTATTAAGCAAGGCGCCTAGTTGTCTTGAAAATGTCCAAGTAGTAGTTGAGCAATTTTTACAAAAAATAAACCAGCAAGAAGCAACGTTTTCAATTGAAATTTCAAGCACTATCCCCGGTGAACGAGGAATGGGCTCAAGTGCGGCGGTAGCAATTTCGCTTATTCGGGCATTATTTGATTATTTTGATCTTACTTATACCAAAGAAGAAATGCTTGATTTGGCAAATTTATCAGAAAAAATTGCCCATGGAAATCCTAGTGGCATGGATGTAGCAACAGTTTCAAGTAGTGAGCCCATCTTTTTTATCAAAGGACAAACTAATCAAACGGTGCCGATGAATTTGAACAATACTTATTTACTAGTAGCAGATACAGGTGAAAAAGGCAATACTCGTGAGATTGTCGAAGATGTGGCAAAGCTTTTAAATGAACACCCGGAAATGAAACAGCATATTACGGCTTTAGGAAAATTAGCCCTAACTGCCAAAAAAGCCATTATTTCAGGAGATAGCCACACACTAGGAGTTGTTTTTAATGAAGCGCATGAACATTTAAAAAATTTAACCGTGAGTAATGAGCGTCTGGACTTTTTTGTCAACTTAGCCTTACAAAACGGCGCTTTAGGAGCAAAATTAACTGGCTCAGGTCGTGGTGGGAGCGTGATTGTGTTAGCCGAATCAAGACAAGTTGCCTACACAATTGCTGATAAGTTTAAAAATGAAGGCATTCATCAATTGTGGATTCAAGAGTTAGGAGTGAAGTAAAATGAAGACAGGACATGCTAAAGCTTATACAAATATTGCATTAATTAAATACTGGGGCAAGAAAAATGATGCGTTAATTTTACCGATGAATGACTCGCTTTCATTAACCTTAGATGCTTTTTATTCGCAAACGAGTGTTACTTTTGATGAAAAGTTAACGCAAGACACATTCACCTTAAATGGCGAGGTACAAAATGAAGAAAAAAGTAAAAAAGTATTTGCCTTCATGGATTTGGTGCGTGCTCGATTTCAAGTGAAGGAATTTGCTCGTATTGAAAGTGTGAATACGGTGCCGACTGCGGCTGGATTGGCTTCATCAGCTAGTGGATTTGCAGCTTTAGCGGGTGCTGTAAATGCTGCTTTAGAATTGGACTTGGATGAAAAAGCTCTTTCAAAACTTGCTAGACGTGGTTCAGGTTCAGCTACTCGTAGTGTTTACGGCGGGTTTGCTCAGTGGCAACAAGGTACAAATGATGAAGATTCTTATGCGGTGCCAATTGATAGCGATGGGTTTGAAGATGAGTTGATGATGTTGTTTATCGTATTAGACAAAAAAGAAAAAACAGTTGGCTCACGGCAAGGGATGAAGTCAACGGTTGAAACTTCTGTTTTTTATTCAGGATGGCTTGAAAAGGTGAATGCGGATTTAATCTTGATGAAAGAGGCAATTGAGGATAAAAATTTCGTTAAAGTTAGTGAAATTGCCGAATCGAATGCCTTGGCGATGCATGCGACCACATTAGGAGCAAATCCTGCGTTTACTTATTGGCAAAAAGAAAGCATGGAAGCAATGGATCATGTGCGTAATTTAAGAGCTAAGGGAGTACCTGTCTATTTCACTATGGATGCAGGTCCTAATGTCAAAGTTTTGTTGCATAAAGAAAATAAAGAACAAGTTTTAAGTTATTTTGAACAATTTTATCCAACAGACAAATTATTAATCGCCTCAAGTGGACCAGCAATGGAGATGTGGCATGATTAAAGTGAAAGTACCAGGAAAATTATTTATCGCTGGTGAATATGCGGTGGTAAACCCTGGAAGTCAGGCGATAATTGCGGCGGTTGATAGTTTTATCGAGGTGATAATAGAGGAGAAAAAAGAATTTGGCACCATTTTTTCAGACAGCATCACTCAAGAAGTCCTTTCGTGGTCAAGAGTCGATGGAAAAATAAAGATGTTTCATAACGCTAAATTTTCATATGTTTTATCTGCCATTGAAACACTAGAGGAACTGGTTGATAAAAGACGTTTTTTTTCTTTGCAAATTTTCAGCCAACTAAGCGCAAATGACGGTCAAAAATATGGTTTAGGTTCATCAGGAGCAGTCGTGGTGGCAGTTGTTAAAGCATTAAATGAATTTTATCAATTGAATTTGTCAAACCTTGAAATATATAAATTGTCCGTTATCGCCTCAAGAAAAATCGAAAAAAAAGGCTCCGCAGGCGATATTGCAACTAGTGCGTTTGGTTGTTTAATTGCTTATACTAGCCCAGATTTTGAATGGGTAGATAAGCAAAAATTATCCGTCAGAAAAATGATCACGAGTCCATGGGAAATGTTAAGAATTGAACCCGTGAATTTTCCAAGCAATCTTGAATTTTTAATCGGTTGGACCCAAAAGACAGCCTCCACTCCAAAACTAGTAACCAACGTTGAAAATAGAAAAGAACAAAAAGAATATAAGTCTTTTATCACACAGAGTAATCAATGTGTTGCTTTACTTGAAACAGCGTTAAATAGTAGTAATACCAAAGAAATTAAAGAGCAAATTCAGGAAAATCGACGTTTATTAAAGAACTTGCAAAGTTTAACAGGTGTTGAAATCGAAACACCAAAGCTAACTGAATTGATTGGAATTGCTCAAAAGTATGGAGCATTTGCTAAAACATCAGGAGCAGGTGGGGGAGATTGCGGGATTGCTTTAATTGAAAAAACGTATGAGAGAGAAAGCTTAAAAAAAGAATGGACTGAACATGGAATTTTGCCTC
>JAITWV010000315.1 GCA_031285105.1 Streptococcaceae bacterium
ACTAGCCAGAGTTGACGCTTCAGCGTTTACTCTGGCTTGTAGGCTTGCGAGTTGGAATAATTTTTTCAAGCGCCCTTCTTGAAAAAATTATGGAAACGGTCCGGCTACAGCAGGGCGGATACCCTAAGCGCAGAGCCAAGCCAGCCGAAAATTCGCAGTTTATAATTCACAAACTTCTTTTTTCAATCAGCAATTTAACTTACGATGTACTAAAGTGATTGTTTTATTCAAATTAACACTACTAACTAAATTAACCTTTTCATTCCCAAATTTTCCAAAAACATGCTAAACTTCATTGAGGTGATCAAAATGGTCGACAAAGAACGATTAACATCCTTTATGGATAACACAATAGCAGTCATTATGACAATTTGCTTATTACAATTTCAAATTCCATCATCTGGTCAAGCACTAGACTTCATTCAAAATAATTTAGCCTATATGATTGCGTATGGATTGTCATTTATTTATGTTTCTAAAGCTTGGTACAATCAACAATGGCTGATGAAACAAGCACAAGTAGTAAATCGTAAAATTTATGTGTCTTGTATGCAATGGTTATTTTCGTTTTCATTATTACCTGTTTTGGCAACTTGGATGGGACGGACGATGAATTTATTCGATAACTTTGGGTTAAATTCGCAAAAAATTCCCGCGATGCTATTCATTTGTATGTTGTATCTATGGGGGTTTACCTATGTGAATATGAGAAAGGCAATTATTAATGAAAATCCAAGTATTGATGTTCAACCAG
Organism: Streptococcaceae bacterium; assembly: GCA_031285105.1. GTDB lineage: Bacteria > Bacillota > Bacilli > Lactobacillales > Streptococcaceae > JAITWV01. Next base: position 755 of record JAITWV010000315.1, read on the forward strand.
ATGGGCAAATGGAAGCCTTTCGGATTTTAGGGCGACCGCTTTGGGAAATTGGGACGCTTGTTTGGGTAGTTGGGCTGCTCACTTCACTTAGTATCACGTTTATTTATCCACCGGCTGCACTTATTATCATCGCCACTGAGACTAGATGGGATGTTGTAAAGAAACGAAATTCATAAAATTCTTTCTGTTTTTTAAATAAATATCCATGAAAACACCGTCATTTTAATTTATGATAAACAAGTACTAAATTTTCAGATAATTCAAAAAAAGGGAGTAATTCATGGATTCGAAAAAATTAAAATGGTTCACCGTCGGAATTATTGCATTCAATATGGTTTGGGGTCTTGGCAATGTGGTCAATAACTATGCCCAACAAGGTTTATCAGTGGTCACATCTTGGCTGTTAATTCTTGCCTTATACTTCATTCCTTATGCTTTAATCGTAGGTCAACTTGGCTCAACGTTTAAAGAAAGCAAAGGTGGCGTGTCTTCTTGGGTGGAAAATGTCTCAAGTAAACGGTTGGCTTATTATGCCGCTTGGACTTATTGGGTGGTGCATATTCCGTATTTGGCACAAAAACCTCAAGCTATTTTGATTGCGTTAAGTTGGGCGATTAATGGCAATGGCTCATTTGTTCAAAGTGCACCAGTTGTGGAAGTGGCACTTATTTCATTAGTTATCTTTTTAATCTTTTTATATTTATCAACCAAAGGACTTTCAGCATTAAAAGTTATCGGTGGATTAGCCGGAACAGCGATGTTTGTGATGTCAATTTTATTTATCTTTTTAGCAGTTGGCGCTCCTGCAATTAATACATCCGCTGATATCGCCACAGCAAATATGGGGTCAATTAGCTCTTATCTACCAAAATTCAACTTCACTTACTTTACAACCATTTCGATGCTGGTGTTTGCCGTTGGTGGTGCTGAGAAAATTTCGCCTTATGTGAATCAAATCAAAGACCCAGCTAAAGGATTTCCTAAAGGGATGATTATGTTAGCGATCATGGTTGGTATTTCAGCCGTTTTAGGGTCGATTGCAATGGGGATTTTATTTGCCTCAAACAATATTCCAGAAGACTTAATGGCTAATGGAGCATACGCAGCTTTCCAAAAATTAGGCAATTACTATCATGTTGGGAATTTCTTTATGATTGTTTACGCTTTGACAAATACCATGGGACAAATTGCCGCACTGGCATTTTCAATTGATGCCCCATTACAAATTTTATTAGCAGACGCCGATGAAAACTTTGTACCAAATGCATTGCGTAAGCGTACAGCTAAAGGAACTTTGAAAAATGGATACCTATTAACAGGAATTTTAGTAAGTATTATTATTTTATTACCAATTTTGGGTATTCAAAACGCTAATGAGCTAGTTAAATGGATGACGAATTTAAACTCAGTCGTGATGCCAATGCGTTATATGTGGGTGTTCTTTGCCTTTATGATGTTGAATCGTGCGCGTAAAGTTTATGAGTCAGAATATAAATTTATGAAGAATAAAACAGCTGGATTTATCATCGGTACTTGGTGTTTTGCCTTTACAGCCTTTGCTTGTATCATGGGTATGGTACCAAAATTAGATTACGCAGCTGATCCAAAAGCTTGGACGTTTCAGTTGATTTCAAATATTGTGACACCGATTGTTTTGATTTTATTGGGTATGATTTTACCAGCAATTGCTAGACGTGAAAGAAGAAATCCGAAGGCAGTTGGGAAATTTCAGGTAGCTGAATAAGAAAAAGAGGTTATAGCCATTCTTGGTTATGCCTCTTTTTTGGGTTTAAATAACAAAAAGGTCTAAAAATATGGAAGAGCAAGTAATTTTTTTAATTAATCATTCTCTCATTAAAAGGCAATAAATATCCGTTTTTGAGCAAAAATCCATCGGAAATAAGAGGTTTATAAAATTTTGTTACAAAATGACCCTAAATTTGTAACAAAATGGGCTGGAATTTGTTACAAATTTTAGCCGATTTTGTTACAAAAATCGAGGGGGTTTATGAGAAAAGGGATTTGATTTTAGAAGGTATTAAATAACAAAGATTTATAAGGCATCATTGGAAGTGTTCATTATATTGAAAATTTTTTTTATAAATTGGTAAATGGTTGGTTTTAGATTGCAAAAAAAAAAAAAAAAACGGTAAATTTTTAGTGTGAATGCCGTGGTCTGTTTGAATAATCAAAGGATGGTAAAAGATGAATTTATCGTTCAAGCGTAGTATCAAAGAAATTTGAGGTGTTGTATTATGGCAGGTATGAAATGTCCTAAATGTGGGAATTTAACTTTTTTTGAAATTCCTACTGGCAGAAAGTGTTCAAAGTGCGGTTATGAGATGAAAGTGCCAGCAGATAAGAAAGGCAAAGGAAAGAAATGTTTTAACTGTGGTAAATATCAAGTATTTGATGGCAAATGTAGAAATTGTGGAGCTATCTACAAAGGAATTAAATAGGAGGATATTATTATGAGCGATGATAGAAGAAATAAGGCGTGTGGCATAATTCATTCAGCCTCAGTATTAGCAGGTGCTACAGGAGGGATTCCAATTCCGTTCGCTGATGCCTTTGTTATTGTACCAATACAGGTAGCAATGATTACTGCATTATATAATATTTATGGTCAAAGTATTTCAGAAGGGCTAATCAAAGGAGTGATAAAAAGTACAATGCTGACCACTATGGGAAGACAGATTGTTAAGTTTATTCCATTTGTCGGATGGTTTGTTAGCGCAGGAGTTGCCGCAGCACTTACAGAGGCAATTGGATGGGCTACAGTTTCATTTTTAGAAGAAGGAAAAGATATACTAGATGATGCTGAAGGATTTGCTTATGCTG
>JAITWV010000192.1 GCA_031285105.1 Streptococcaceae bacterium
CCCAACAATGCCAATAGTTGCTAGGGAAATGATGGAAACACCACTTGCCAAACCATCTAAGCCATCAATTAAATTAACTGCGTTGGTTAACGAAAAAATCCAAATAATCGTCAATGGTAACGATAACCACCAATTCAAATGCACGGTTCGCAATAAAAATGGAATCGAAAAAGTATCAAAATGAATGTCCGAAAATAAATAGATAACGAATGCGGCAATTAAAATACCGATTGATTTTTTCTTTGGGCTCAATTCTTTAATATCATCAATTAATCCTGTCACCACAATGATAAATGCACCAGCAACAATGGGCAGCACATAATCCAAATAATTAGGTATTTGAATTTGATGAGGCAAAATAAATAAAGTTGAGATACTAAATGCTAAGAAAATTGGTAATCCTCCAGCAGTAGGCATGATTACTTTGTTAATTCTTCGAGCGTTTGGTTTGTCAACAGCGCCGATTTTAAATGATAGTTTCTTTAATATCGGTGTTAAAATTAATCCTATAAAAAAGGTAATAAACCATGTAATAATAAAGCTTAATATAAAGCTCATGATAAGTCCTCATTTCAATTTGCGTCTTTTCCTATTATACATAATTCAACGGTTGAAAAAAAGAACAGAAATGAATAATCTTCCTGTTCTTAAGTTTTTATTCAATTATCGGTTCAAATTCTTCTTGGATTGGCTCATGTTTTAATAAAACGCGTCTTGGTTTTCGTCCTTCATCAGGTCCGACTACGCCTTCGTTTTCTAATTGGTCCATGATGGCGGTTGCTGTGTTGAAATTCATTTTAAACACTCGTTGCCATTCTGATTTTGAGGCTTTTCCTGAGTTGATGACATATTCACGAATTTCAAAGTAACGTGGGTCGACATTATTTGCCTCATTCATTCCATAGCTATTCATCGTTTGTTCATCCACTTGTCCTGGGTCAAAATTGCTGTTGTATTCGACTTCTTGTTGACGCTGAACAAACGAGACAATTCGTTCAACTTCTTGGTCATTAATAAAAGCGCCTTGCACACGAACCGGATTAGGAGACCCCACTGGATTAAACAACATATCACCACGTCCAAGTAATTTTTCAGCGCCTTGTTGGTCTAAAATAACGCGTGAGTCAATTCCTGAGGAGACTGCAAAAGCCATGCGTGAGGGAATGTTAGACTTAATTAGCCCGGTAATAACATCAACAGACGGTCTTTGGGTCGCTAAAATCATGTGAATGCCGGCTGCTCGTGCTTTTTGTGCCAAACGAACAATGGCGGCTTCCACTTCTTTACCGGCTACCATCATCAAATCAGCCATTTCATCAACAATCACGACAATAAAAGGCATTTTGGCATAAGGCGTTAAAGATTTATCACGTTTGGCGTTTTCTATATCTACCATATTATTGTAACTATCAATTTTTCGGATACCAAATTGAGCAAATAACTCATATCGACGCTCCATTTCCTCAACGACTTTATTTAAGGCTTGAGCGGCTTTTTTTGGATTGGTCACAACGGGTGTTAATAAATGAGGAATACCATTATAAACGGATAATTCGACCATTTTGGGATCAACCATGACCATTTTGACTTCATGTGGTTTGGCTTTGAGTAAAATACTTGTGATAATGCCATTCACTGCTACCGACTTTCCTGAACCAGTCGATCCGGCAATCAGTAAATGTGGCATGGCAGTTAAGTCCATATTTTGAATGTTGCCATAAATATCTTTACCAATTGGTACTTCTAGGAGTTTATCACTTTTTGAAGAAGTATTTTCCACAATGTCACGAAATGAAACCGGTGAAACATATTCATTAGGCACTTCAATTCCGATTAAACTCTTACCAGGAATAGGGGCTTCCATGCGTAAATCTTTGGCTCCTAGGGCTAATTGCAAGTCATCAGTCATCTTCTTAAAGCGTGAAACAGGTACACCAACTGCTGGTTTGACTTCGTATTTAGTCACGGCTGGACCTATTTGAATATTTTCCATACTGGCTTGGACATTAAAACTTGTAAATGTATCCGCTAAAATATGCCCATTCATTTCAGCGATTTCAACTTCACCTGATTGATCCACAAATGGTACGGGTTCTAATAATCTGGTTTGTGGCAATTTGTAGTTTGGATTTTCTAATTCTTGAATACCTAAATTGTTAATTGCTTCTTCTTTGGTTTGCGCGGCCATCGCTTCTTTTTCACCCAGAATTTCGCCTGTTTCTGAGTCGATGGAAATAACTTCTTCATACCAAGTGTGCTCATCTTCATCAAATAAATTTTCTTGTTGTGGTGACGTTTGATACATTTGCGAGCTGACTTGAATAACGGGTCTATTTTCATTTGCCAATTCTTCTTGATAAGTTTCTTGTGCCAATTCAGAAGTTTCGCTCAGTCGTTGATCTAAATAAGCTTGTTGTTTGGCTAATTTTTGCTCAGTTTTTAACGCTTTTTTCTGCGCCTTTTCTTCTTGCTTTTGTGTTTTAATCGCCTCTTTTTGACGTAAAACTTCAGGGTCTTGGGCTAATTTTTCTTTTATCCATAAAGCAAACCGAGAAAGATCTTTAAAAGATAAATTCATCGTGTAAAGAAAACCTAAAACCAACATCAAAATCGCCAGCAACCAACTACCAGCATTGGACACTAAAATATAGCTAACTTGATACATGCCACTACCAATCAAGCCACCACCTAAATTATGACTAGTGGTTCTTTGTGTGAAGTCCATTTTCCACAAATCAAACGTTAAATAAACAACATTACTCGTTTGAATGATTCTTGAAAACGTAATGATGGAGGTGATAAACAACAAACTAATTGAGAATAAACTAATGCCAATAATCTGTTTTTTCTTAATAGTCGTTTTAACATTCTTAAACATTAAATAAAGCGTTAAACCAATGAAGAAACTTGCAAACAATTGAAATAAATTCCCTGTCACTAAACGAAAAATATTGGCCGCAACTATTCCTAATATTCCTAATTCAAAAATAGCAAATATCGCAAGTAAAATAAAAATAAGTCCGGTAATGACAATTTTTCTTTTGCGTGTAGCTGCTTGCATTTTCTTTGTGGTTTTTTTGCGAGTTGTCCCTTTTTTCTTTGCCATCTTCTTTCCCCTTTATATTGTTAAGCTCTTTATAATTATAACATAAGCGAGTGTTTGCTTTAAATGGAATATCCTTGAATTTAGTCTTTATGTTTGAAATAGCTAGTTGAAAATTTACTTTTTTTAAATTCAAAAAAGATGCCAATTAGTGACATCTTCTACTCTATATGCTAGTTAGTTGTTTCTTTAGTATAGCGTAATTGATTTGATACTGGAAAAAAAGAAGTTTGTGAATTGTAAACTGCGAATTTTCGACTGGTTCAAAAGTATTTAAATGGTTTTAGGTTTCTGTTTTTAAAAACCTGTAGTCATTTAAAATAATGTAAACCAGCGAG
>JAITWV010000261.1 GCA_031285105.1 Streptococcaceae bacterium
GATAGATTTTGGGAGGTTTTTGCGATTGAAGTTTTGTGCTAGTGCTTGAACGTTCGTTTTTCTTCTACGCATTCAGAGTTTTGTCCCATCCTCGTTTTTTTGATATATGGAAATCGACCGAAATTTTGTTCTTGAATGTTTTCATGACCCAATTGGTAAATTTGATCGACTTTTAATGAAAACTCCTGCTTTGAATCTCGACCAACTTTAGAAATAATCGGTAGGAAAAATTCTTGTTTTAAATAATTTCTACCTATTTGATTTGTTGCTAATAGCTTAATATCTTGTAATTCAGGAAGTTTTTTCATATTCCAAAGCACATAAACGAACAATCTTTGCAGTCTAGTACGTGTATAGCGTTTGGTTTTCATTAATTGGATGAACTCTTCAAAATTATTTGCTTCATTTACTTTTTCTTTTAAACGATATTCTAAACCTTCATTCATTTGATAGATTTGTTGTAGTTCTTTAATGCTTGAGGATTGAATTTTATATTTTAGTAACAACCAATAGCTTTCCCATGTAATTTTTGGTAATTCATTTAGTTGTTCATTGGTGATAGCTGGAACTACCGCGTGAACTTCATTGCCTTTTAGGATACTTTGACGAATCGCCGTCGCACTAGCAATATCGCTTGCAATTGTTATTTCTTGTGAGTGATAGTGTGCTTTTTTTCGCTTGATTGGGACTAATTTCATTGGTTTTTCAAATTGAGCATTTGCTTTTGCATAACTCATCGCCAAAATATGATTGGGTGAGGTAAAATCTAACGGAAAATCTGGCAATAGTTCACGATAAACCTGAGTCATTTTTTGTGCATAACTCATACTGATATCTTGAATATCTTGATACGTTTTTTCAATTGTTTCTTGATGATTGACACTAAACTCACCAAATTTTTGATAATCGACTACTTCTTTGGCATCCGTTCCAAAAGCCAAATAGTCTAATTTTAATGCATGAGCAATTATCACGCCACCATTTGCAAAATAATCAGCCGATTGCACACTGATAAAAGGTGGCAATTCAACAACTAAGTCCGCACTATTTTCCACAGCCGCTTTTGCTCGAGTCCATTTATCAATAATTGCCGGCTCACCTCTTTGCAAAAAATTGCCACTCATAATAATTACAACAATATCAGCCTTCGTTTTTTTACGTGCTTTCTCAATCAAATACTGATGTCCATTATGAAAAGGATTAAATTCGGCAATAATCCCCAAAGCAATCATCCGTTCATCTCCATATCTTTAAAGTTACCAATAATTTTGACATTATCAGAAATCGAAATAAAAGCATCCGGATCGGCAAATTGCATCATCCGTTTTAAAGTTTGAATTTCGTAACGTGTAATAATGGTAATTAAAACTGTTTGCCGTTCATGTCTATAAGCACCTTCTGCATTATTAATAATTGTCACTCCACGCTTTAGTTCAGCTTGAATGCAACTAACAACTGAATCTGGATTTTTAGTCACAATCATCACTTGCATTTTCTTTTGTTTGGTAAAAATAGCATCCGTCACACGTCCAGAAACAAAAATGGTCGCAATAGTGTATAACGCATATTTCCAACCGAATAAAAAACCAGCAAGTACAATGATAATCGCATTTAACGACATTGAAACCGAACCAACTGAAGCTCCTGTTTTCCTGCGAATAGCAATCGAAACAATATCCACCCCACCAGAAGAAATCCCATTTTTTAATGCATAACCAATCCCTAAACCATTAATTGCCCCACCAAAAACCGCATTAATCAACGGGTCAGGCGTTAAAACCGTAACAGGTAACAGCTGAATCATCACCGAAGCTAAAGTTACAGTCAAAATGGTAAAAATAGTAAACTTCTTACCAATTAAAAACCAAGCCACAAGAAACAAAGGGATATTAATTGCATACAAAGCTACCGCAATCGGAATTTGATCTTGTGTGAGGGTATGAATAATCTGTGCAATACCAGTCGCTCCACTAGAGTAAATATGCCCTGGTTGAAAGAAAAAATTGACCGCAATCGAAGATAAAATTGCATAAACGAAACTTGCTGAAAAGCGTTTGGATAAGTCATCAAAGGAGATTTTTTTTAGTGTCTCAATCATAAGAGAACCTTCTTTACTTTATTTTTGTATAGTGTAACATTTTTTGAAATTTTAAAAAAGTAAACCACCTAGACAATTCAACAAAAAAAGCAAGACTAAAATTTAGTCCTGCTTTTTAAACGTCAAATGTTAATTAAGCGTTGTCGCCTTCAACCACTTCAACGATTTCTTCGATTGAATCAGCAACTTGGCCATCTTCAGCTACAAAAGCTTCCTCATAACCAGCATCTTCACCTTGGTTTCCTTCGATAAATGCATCAGCCATTTTAGCAGTAATTAATTTAACTGCACGAATCGCGTCATCATTTGAAGGGATAACCACATCGATCTCATCTGGATCTGAGTTTGTATCAACCATCGCTACGATAGGAATGTTCAATTTGTGAGCCTCTTGAACAGCAATACGCTCTTTATGAGGGTCAACGATGTACATTACATCTGGAATACGTGGCATATCAGCAATTCCGCCTAAAAATTTTTCTAAGCGTTCGCGTTGTTTGTTAAGAATAGCAACTTCTTTCTTAGGTAAAACGTCAAAAGTTCCATCTTCTTCCATACGGTTAATTTCTTTCAAACGAGCGATACGTTTTTGAATAGTATCCCAGTTTGTCAAAGTTCCACCTAACCAACGGTGGTTAATGTAGTATTGACCTGAACGGATAGCTTCGTCTTTGATTGCTTCTTGTGCTTGTTTTTTAGTTCCTACGAATAAAGCGATACCGCCTTCTTCAGCAACATTTTTCATGTAATCGTAAGCTGCATCAACTAATTTTACAGTTTTTTGTAAGTCGATGATGTAAATTCCGTTACGTTGTGTGAAGATATATCTCTTCATTTTTGGGTTCCAACGGCGTGTTTGATGACCGAAGTGAACACCAGCTTCAAGTAATTGTTTCATTGAAATTACTGCCATGATGTGTTTTCCACCTTTATAAAAGTTTTTTTATCCTCGCCATTGTTTCAGACTAGTTGAACGACTTTTTCCTAAGCAACTGTTCAACTATACGCAATAGCTGTGTTTTTGTTGAATAAACAACATTGCTATTATATAGGAAGTTAAGCTTAATTACAAGGATTTTTTCCCTTTTAGATAAACTAAGAAAAAGGCAACCTCAACGACAATAAAGAAAAACAAGAAACAATAAAGAAAATAACTTTCTGGTAAGACCAAAATAATCGGGTCAACTTTTGGGTCATATATCCAATAGTCATTTCTAAAAAGTAAACGATGGAACCAATAAAAAATTTGATTAAACATCATCACACTCATTAATCCTAAAACAATTGGTGCAACCATCGAAATTTTACCTAAATTGATTAACTTCCAATACGTTTTTTCTCGTCTCATGCGTAAAACATACCATATACCAAGTAAAGTACTGACAATAAAGACGCCAATCGCAAAGATAAACAATACACGCACTTCAGCAAAATGTTGTAATCCTTGCCTTGATGATGGAAAATCAGGCATATCCAGAACTTCTTTGAACGGATTATTCATATAACTCATTAAAATATCGTAGTTTTTCAATACAACTTCATTTGATAAACCTACGTGTTGCCCTAAGTTTTCTCTATGCAAAACAAATTGATACAGCGAGCGATTATGAATAGTTAAAAGGGCTGCTCCAGAAATGACAAACATAATAATCGCAAATTTTCCAAAAAACTCACCAACTTGCCAAAGAAGATAATTTTTTTTATTCATAATCCCACTCATCCAAACTTTTCAGCGTATAGGTTGCTGGTATCGGTAAATTTGCCACTTCTTCAGGTTTGGTAAATCCAGTCGTCACTAAGAGCGTATCCATATCATTTTGAATCCCTGCTTGAATATCTGTTAAGTAATTATCCCCCACCATAATCGCTTCTTTACGCGCAATACCTAATACATCAAGCGCTTTATTCATGATAATTGCCTTGGGTTTACCTATATAGATCGGTTCAACTTGACAGGCTGCTTCGACATATTTCACTAATGATCCTGCACCAGGCAACAATCCACGTTCGGTTGGAATATTTAAGTCTGGATTGGTTCCAATAAACGTTGCACCCGCTTGAATTGCCATCGCGGCTGTTGCAACTTTTTCATAAGTAATTTCACTATCATTACCTACCACAACATAATTCGGATATTTTTCATCTATTTCATATCCTGCGTTTAAAATGGCTGTTTTCAAACCCTCTTCACCGATAATATAGACACGCTTACCTAAATTTAATTCATTCATATAATCAACGGTGGCAAGAGATGCCGTGTAAATTAACTCAACTGACACATGAATATCAAATTCTTTGGCTAATCTTTCCTTAACTGATTCTGGTGTTTTTGTAGTATTGTTGGTCACAAATAAAAAGGGAATATTGCGTTTTTGTAATTCTTCGACAAATCGTTTACCTGCGGGTATGATTTGTGTTCCTTTAAAAATCGTACCATCTAAATCAATTAAATATCCTTTATACTTCATAACTCCTCCATGTAATTAACGACTCAAAATGCACCACGCCATCTACTTGAATTTGATGAATGGTTTGATTTTCTTGTTCTTCAGCTAAAGAATGAACAGTATGACCATAAGCAATTTCTTTAACAAAACGAACGTGCATGTGCGCCATTTCATGCGTACTCAAAAATTCTAAACTCAATGTATCCAATACCCAATTTAAATATTTAGAATTATTCACATGATTATTGGTATCTAAATCTGAATAACGGACCTCAAAGTCTTTAGCAAACGGTTCATCAAAGTTTGGTAATTGTGGACCTCGACGAATGGTTTTAATTTTATCTGCTTCATAAGGTTCCAAGTATTCTGCTTTTAAACTAGCTAATTTTCTTTCTTCTATCTTCATTAATGAAAAAGTGGAATGAAGAGTGACTAATAAATTTCCTTGTTCATCAAAAACCTCAAAATCACGATAAGTAAAGAATTTATTGTAACTTTTAGCTTCCGTTACAATCGTAATTTCTTCAAACGCGCGCGGCAGACGATTGACTTTAATTTCGTAATCCGTCACAATCCACGTCATCCCTAACTCGTGAAAATAGGCATCCGCTCGTCCTAGCTGTGTTGATTGAATGCCTGAATAATAAAGCATGACATTGACTAAATTGCCAATATTCATACGTGATAACGAATCACAATCATAATAAGTAACTTTGTAGTTTTTTGAAAATTTTTTTCCCATGAAATTTCCTCCTAAATAAATGACCATGACGATACTTATCCGCCATAGTCAATAATTTATTATTAATGGTGTAGTTTTTCCATTGCTTTGCATTTTTCTTTAGTACATCGTAATTGATTTGATACTGGAAAAAGAGAAGTTTGTGAATTATAAACTGCGAATTTTCGGCTGGCTTGGCTCTGCGCTTAGGGTGTCCGCCCTGCTGTAGCCGGACCGGTTGCATAACTTTTCAAGAAGTGCGCTTGAAAAGTTATTACACCTCGCAAGCCTATAAGTAGGAGTAATCGCTGAAGCGAAAACTCCTACTAATGCGCATTGTCGTCCTTTTAGGCTACGGCAGGGCTCCCACCCACGCTC
>JAITWV010000310.1 GCA_031285105.1 Streptococcaceae bacterium
AAGATAATATTATTGCATTTTCCGATAACAATCCTCACAAGTGCAGAGAGGGATATAAAGGATATGCAGTAATCAAGCCCGATGATATTTTTCACTATGAATACGACAGAATAGTTATAGCAATGCCACATAACGATAATAAGGATTGCTATATTGTTTGCGAAGCGTTTGAATATCTACAAATGATAGGTATCCCACAAAATAAAATTTTTTTATGGTCGATGAAGAATTCATCTGCGAATGAATACATAGGGTTTGACGACTTGAAGTCGCTTTATATCACTTACGACGAATCAACTTATAAAAGCATTTTCGAGCAAATACATCCAAAAAGTATTGCTATAACGCATAGGGATTATGTGTTAGAGCGCTGCAAAAATAAAAAGTTATTTATATATGGAGTCGGATGCGGAGCCATCCGATTAGCAAAATATCTTTCCTTAATGGGAATTATGGTCGAGAGCTATATTGATGATGAGTGTGTGGGAATGGTGGTAGATGGGAAGTCGGTCATATCATCTATTGATATGGTCTATGAAGATATTGATAAAGTTTTCGTCATGGTTGCAAACGAGAAAGAAAGCTATGGAATTTCTCGTAAAAAGTTTACCAATATGGGAATGGTTGAAGATCTCAATTTTACATACCATTCGGAAATCCCTGCTACAAAAGAACCATTTTACTATGATGTTAACCTTTCCTACAGCCGAATTAGGGAAGAAATTGAAGGGTTTGAAATATATGGGGATTTTGATAATCCTAAAGCCACAAAAATTGTTGCGCTCGGAGGATCTACGACTGAAAGTACGCTTCTTTTTGTGAAAGGATGGGTACAATTCTTAGCAGAAATCTTACGAAAAAACAACATCCCTGCGGTTGTATATGGTGGGGGAACTTGTGGATATACATCTTCGCAGGAGCTTCTAAAGCTCATTCGAGATGTTATCCCATTAAAACCAGATATTGTAATTTCATACAGTGGTGTAAACGATTTATATAACATTCCGGACCCGACAGAAATTGAACGGCACAAAAGACCTTTTGTAACCAAGTTTCAGGTGCAATTTATAAAGCAAATTATAGAAAAATTGTCTATCTTACAATATGGGCTACCAGTAGACTTACAATATGGATTACCAGTAGAGAAAAACCCTGATTGGAACAAGGAAGGAAAAGGAACGGTCTTTTACGGACTTCAAAATGATAAACCGGCATCTGAGTTTTGGATAGACAATATGAGAATGATGCATGCACTTTCAAAAGAATTTGATTTTCTTTTCTTGTCATTTTTTCAACCTTTCCGTTTTAACGGATATTACACAAGCTCAGAAATTCAAGATATCATTCACAGTCGTAGAGATCCATCTTGGGCACCAGGCGCAGAAGGAGGGAAACGGTGGTATGCGTCGATAAAAGCTGAATTGCACAAGATAATAGAGGAAATAGAGAATTATAACTTTATCCATAATTTTTCTGATATTTTCACAGAGTATCAAAATATTTATTATGATACGACTCATGTTTATGAACGAGGAAATCAAATAATAGCAAAAAAAATATTTGACACCTTAATTTTACATTTATAAATGATAGTAATATGAAAATCTTAGGTATATCTGCTTTGTATCATGATTCAGCGGCAGCACTTGTTTGTGGTGGGGAAATCATTGCTGCTGCACAAGAAGAGCGTTTTACTAGGAAGAAACATGATCCTGAAATTCCAACTAATGCTATCAACTATTGTTTACGCGAGGCAAAGTTATTGCCAGAACAATTAGATGCGGTGGTTTATTATGACAGTCCACTGTTAACTTTAGACCGTTTTTTAAAAAATTTAATAATGGTTAAAGGAAATAAAGATGTTGATGATTTAATCAACCTAAGCTTTGACCAGATGTTTGAAAAAAGAATTTGGGTGCATGAACACATTAAAACCACCTTGAAACCCTTTTTTGAGAAGGGGAATAGACTTTTAGTTGCCAATCATCATATTTCTCACGCTGCCTCCGCTTTTTATCCCTCTCCTTTTAAAAATGCTGCAATTATTACACTTGACGGTGTAGGCGAATGGGCTACAACTACTATCGGTCGAGGTTCTGGCAACAGAATTGAATTGCTACAAGAAATAAACTATCCCGATTCACTCGGACTATTGTACAGTGCCCTTTCTTATTTTTGCGGCTTTAAGGTGAACTCAGGTGAGTACAAATTTATGGGACTTGCTCCTTATGGAGTGCCTACGTTTTACGATACAATTATGAAGAATTTGGTAGATGTAAAGCCTGATGGTTCTTATAAGTTGAACTTGGATTATTTTGATTACCATAACGGCAGATCTATGGTCAGTGAAAAATTTACATCATTATTTAATGGTCCCAAAAGGGAATTTGAAAGCGATATTACCAAAAGAGAAGTGGATATCGCTGCATCTACCCAAAAGGTGCTAGAAAAGGTTCTTATTTTGATGGCAAGACATGCCAAAAAACTTACTGGAGAAAAAAACTTAGTACTGGCCGGAGGGGTGGCGCTAAATTGTGTTGCAAATGGAAAATTGATGCAAGAAAATATTTTTGATAAAATTTGGGTGCAGCCTGCAGCGGGTGACGCTGGTGGGGCTTTGGGAGCTGCCTTATATGCTTCATTTTCCCAATTTGGAGTCGAACGAAGAGTGGAAACACGCGGACTTCAGAAAGGGAGTTACTTAGGCCCCTGCTTTTCATCTGACGAGATTAAGAAATATTTGGACGAGAACCATTGTGTCTATAGGGAGTACAATAACATATCCACGCAATATAGCGACTTGGCAATTTACTTGTCAGAAAAAAATGTAATTGGGTTTTTTAATGGAAGAATGGAGTTTGGTCCCAGAGCGTTGGGCGGTAGGAGTATCATAGCAGATCCACGTGATAGTGAAATGCAATCCAAGCTTAATTTGAAAATCAAGTACAGAGAGTCTTTTCGACCGTTTGCACCTTCCATTTTGGCCGAAAAAATTAGTGACTATTTTGATATGGACTATGAAAGTCCATATATGCTTTTTGTGGCTGATGTAATTGAGAGCAGAAGAAAGACGTTTGATATACAAGCACATATCACTCAAGAGCATGTGAATCTTTTACCAATTGTAAACATAGAGCGTTCCGACATTCCAGCCGTTACGCACGTTGATTTTAGCGCAAGAGTACAATCGGTTCATAAGGAAGATAGTCCTAGCTATCACAGGCTTATTACTGAATTTGAAAAGGTCACGGGGTGTGGAGTGATTGTGAATACATCGTTTAATGTGCGGGGAGAACCGATCGTTTGCACACCAGAGGAGGCCTACCTTTGTTTTATGAGAACCGAAATG
>JAITWV010000374.1 GCA_031285105.1 Streptococcaceae bacterium
CTTGAGCATCTGGACGTAGATTATGATTGACGTAAATTAATTTAATGGTTAAGTAGAAGAAGAGTATGTTAGTGCACTTGCTCTTAAGGAAAATGTACAACTTTTCAAAAAAAAATGGACCGAGCAACCCAAAACAGGCATTGAAAAACAAGCAAGAGATTTTCGTTATCAATTTTTTCAAGAAGTTGCAGGACAAGAGGGGATTACCAAAATTATTACCGCTCACCATGCAGATGATTTAATGGAAACAATTTTGATGAAATTTATTCGTGGTACTTATATTTTACATTTGTCTGGCATTAAACAAAAAAGAAAACGAAACAATTGTGAAATAATCAGACCTCTGTTACACTTTTCCAAGGCTGAATTAGAAGAATATCTAAATGAAAAAGGAATTTCTTTTATTTATGATGCGAGCAATGAAAGTGATAAATATTTTCGCAATCGTATTCGTACAAATATTTTACCTCACATTCAAGCACAAAATCCAAATTATATTGAAAAAGTGAATCAATTTTCACAAGAAGTGAGTTATTTATCTGATTTTTTAGCAATTGAAACGCAAAAATTTTATGAAAAACATCTGGTAATAAATGAAAATGGCTTTTGGTTAACAGGTTTGAAACGATTAAATAGGGCGCAAAAATTTGTTTATATTAGCCAAGTTTTTGAAAAGTATTATCAAGGTGAGCTCATCATTTCTCAAGTGCAAATGGAAAATTTACTTGATGGCCTTTCACAAAATCAGTATCCATTAACCATTCAACTTCAATTTGGTGCGTATCTACAACTAAAGTCTGATGAATTAAGGCTTTTTAAGAGATAAAATTGTGTGTAGTCCTTTGATTTCAGCTATTGTTTTGTTAAAATGGTATGAAAGAGAATATACATATCAGATTTTAGATTAATTAATCTGATTATTAAAAAAATTAATTTTCTAGTAGGAGGTTTCATTCATGGGTAAAAACCTAGATCAGTATATCGAACGCGTTTTATACAGTGAAGAAGATATTAAAGAAGCGGCACAACGTTTAGGAAAACAATTGACACAAGATTATGAAGGAAAAAATCCATTATTAATCGCTGTTTTAAAAGGTGCCGTTCCTTGGTATGCCGACTTAACACGCGAGATTGATACACATATGGAAATGGATTTCATGGCAGTTTCAAGTTACCACGGTGGAATTACTTCAAGTGGTGAAGTGAAAATCCTCAAAGACTTAGACACCAATGTAGAAGGTAAGGATATTTTATTTGTCGAAGATATTATTGATACAGGTCGTACATTGCGTTATTTAGTTGACTTATTCAAATACCGTCGTGCAAAATCAGTTAAAATTGTAACCTTGCTTGATAAGCCTGAAGGACGTGAAGTCGAAATCGAAGCTGATTATGTTGGTTTTAATGTACCAAAAGAGTTTGTAGTCGGTTATGGTTTGGATTATGATGAAAATTTCCGTAATTTACCATACGTTGGCGTTTTGAAAGAAGAAGTTTATAAAAAATAACACATTTTTCTTAATAATATGCTAATATTAAATATAGGTAGTAAATTAAAAAATCGGTTAGCAATAGCCAAATAATAGAAAGAGGAAATCATGAATAAAAAGAAAAACGAGGGATTCTTAAAAAATTCGTTCTTCTATGTTCTAGTCATCTTGGCGCTTGTCGTTTTAGTTCAATGGTTCTTTAGAAGTAATGATACGACAACAAAAGAAATTAACTATACAGAGTTCACTGAGCAATTAGCTGCTGGTAAAATTGATAACTTTTCAATGCAACCAAGTAATGGTGTATTTATAGTTAAAGGAACATTTAATGAAGAGCAACATTTAGACAATAGTGGAGGGATGCCAGTTATTGGTAGTGCTCCAACTTCGACTAAAAACTTTTCAACAGTTATTTTACCAACAGACTCACAAGTTCAAGCGGTGACTACTGCAGCCGAAAAAGGTGGTGCGACAGTTAAAGCTTTACAAGAAAGTTCAAATAGCTTATGGATTTCAATTGCCATTACGTTACTTCCAATGGTTATCATCATTTTCTTCTTCTATATGATGATGGGTCAAGGACAACAAGGTGGCGGTGGAGGCCGTGTGATGAACTTTGGTAAGTCTAAGGCAAAAGAAGCAGACAAAAAAGCCAATAAAGTTCGTTTTACTGACGTTGCTGGTGCAGAAGAAGAAAAACAAGAATTGGTTGAAGTTGTTGAATTCTTAAAAGATCCACGCAAATTCGCAGCATTAGGTGCACGTATTCCAGCTGGTGTTCTTTTAGAAGGGCCTCCAGGAACAGGTAAAACGTTATTAGCTAAAGCCGTTGCTGGTGAAGCGGGTGTGCCATTTTACTCAATTTCAGGTTCTGACTTTGTGGAAATGTTCGTTGGTGTCGGTGCAAGTCGTGTTCGTGATTTATTTGACAATGCGAAGAAAAATGCTCCTTCAATCATCTTTATTGATGAAATTGATGCCGTTGGTCGTCAACGTGGTGCTGGTATGGGTGGAGGACACGATGAACGTGAACAAACACTTAACCAATTGCTTGTTGAAATGGATGGTTTCGATGGAAATGAAGGCGTAATCGTTATTGCAGCAACCAACCGCTCAGACGTACTAGATCCTGCTTTACTTCGCCCAGGACGTTTTGACCGCCAAATTTTAGTAGGTCGCCCAGATGTTAAAGGACGTGAAGCAATTCTTAAAGTACACGCGCGTAACAAACCACTTGCTGATGATGTGGACTTGAAAGTAGTCGCACAACAAACACCAGGATTTGCCGGAGCGGACTTAGAAAACGTTCTAAACGAAGCAGCCTTAGTAGCAGCTCGTCGTAATAAGTTAAAAATTGATGCCTCAGATATCGACGAAGCAGAAGACCGCGTAATTGCTGGACCTGCGAAAAAAGACCGTGTTATCTCGAAAAAAGAACGCGAAATCGTTGCCTACCACGAAGCAGGTCATACCATTGCTGGTTTAGTTTTATCGAACGCTCGTGTGGTTCACAAAGTAACAATCGTACCTCGTGGACGCGCTGGTGGGTACATGATTGCTTTACCAAAAGAAGATCAAAACTTGTTATCTAAAGATGATATGTTTGAGCAATTAGTTGGTTTGATGGGCGGACGTGTAGCTGAGGAAGTTATCTTCAATCTACAAACAACCGGTGCTTCAAATGACTTTGAACAAGCAACCAGAATGGCTCGTTCAATGGTCACTGAATACGGTATGAGTGAAAAACTTGGACCAGTTCAATACGAAGGAAACCATGCAGTCTTCTTAGGACGTGATTACGGTCAAACGAAATCATTCTCAGAAGCAGTTGCCTTTGAAATCGATACAGAAGTTCGTAACATTTTACAATCAGCACACGATAAAGCACGTGAAATCATCGAAACACACCGTGATACACACAAACTTATCGCTGAAAAACTTCTTGAATTTGAAACACTTGATGCGGCACAGATTAAATCATTATATGAAACTGGTCAAATGCCAAATGAAAAAGCATCAGAGTTTCCAAGTGAGCAAGCTTTAACGTTTGAAGAAGCAAAAGCCGCTTTGGAGAAAAAGGATTTGGAAAAACAACATGCGGATATTTCAGAAGCATCAATGACAAATACCAATCCATTAGGTTTCAAACAAGAAAACGAAGAGACAAACGAAAACGAATAAACACAAAACGCACTGTCTAAATGTGGGCAGTGTGTTTATTTGTAAAAATTTCTTAGTAAAAATCATGAAAACTTGAAAAAAATCATGAAAGAAAGTATTATCAACAAGACTATAATGTGGGAGGAATCTATGGAAAATTATTTATTACGTGCAATCAGTACAGACGGCTCATTTCGTGCTTTTGCTTTAACTGCTAAAGACGTAATCGCCGAAGCTCAAGAAAGACATGATACATGGAGTTCATCAACGGTTGCCTTAGGACGTATGATGCTAGGTGGTTTATTGATGGGTGCCAATTTAAAAGGAAACGACAAATATACAATCAAAATGTCAGGAAATGGAAACGGTGGCTTAATCGTGGTTGACGCAAATGCCTACGGAGACGTCAAAGGATTCATTCAAAACCCACACGTTGACTTAAGAAAAACATCAACTGGTGAAGTCTATGTCACGCAAGCAACAGGCAATCAAGGTGTCTTTGCTGTGATTAAAGACATGGGCTTAAGAGAACCTTATGCAGGACAAATTCCATTCGTAAGTGGTGAAGTAGCCGAAGAATTTACTTATTACCTAACCGAAAGCGAACAAACACCATCATCTGTAGGTTTAAATGTACATTTGGATGATGAACAACGTGTGAAACTTGCCGGTGGATTCATGGTGCAAGTCTTACCGGATGCCAATGAAGATACAATTGCTAAAATTGAAAAAAATCTCCAAAATATGCCAGCTATTTCGCAAATTTTGGAAAAAAACTCAGCTGAAGGTTTATTAGAAGCAATTTTTGGCAAAGATGAATATAAAGTTTTATCCAAAACCCCTGTTCAATTCAAATGTGACTGTTCAAAAGAAAAATTTGCTCGTGGTATCATTTCATTAGGTAAAGAAGAAATTCAAGCAATGATCAATGAAGACAATCAAGCTGAGGCGGTTTGCCAATTTTGTGAAAATAAATATCAATATAGCCAAACGGACTTAGAAGAGTTGATGAAAGAAGCTAAGTAGATTTATTATAAGGAAGAAGAGAAATGACAAATCAAACATGGAACATTGGTAACGTTGAAATCCCTAATCGTGTAGTTGTTGCGCCAATGGCAGGAATTAGTAACGCTGCTTTTCGTGTAACCAGTAAAGAATTTGGTGCAGGTCTTGTTGTAATGGAAATGATTAGCGATAAAGGGATTCAATTTCGGAACAAGAAAACCTTAAGTATGCTAGAAATTGACCAACGTGAGCACCCAATCAGCGTTCAGATTTTCGGTGGTGAAAAGGATACATTAGTTGAAGCAGCTAAATATGTCGAAGAATTTACCGATGCAGACATTATTGACATTAACATGGGCTGTCCAGTCAACAAAGTCATCAAAGCCGAAGCTGGTGCGCGTTGGTTACTTGATCCAGATAAAGTGTACGAAATGGTTAATGCTGTCTCAAGCGCTGTCTCAAAACCTG
>JAITWV010000020.1 GCA_031285105.1 Streptococcaceae bacterium
ATTTATCAAAAAATTAGATGCCAAAATGGACTTATTAAACATGCCAGAAGAAATGGCTGAACGTTATCTAAATGAAGGTTTTTCAGGTGGTGAGAAAAAACGCAATGAAATCTTACAACTTTTAATGCTTGAGCCAACTTTTGCGATTTTAGATGAAATTGATTCAGGTCTAGATATTGATGCCTTAAAAGTTGTTTCTAAAGGAATTAATGCGATGCGCGGTGAAAACTTTGGAGCGATGATTATTACGCACTACCAACGTTTATTAAATTATATTACACCTGATTTTGTGCATATTATGATGGAAGGTAAAGTGGTTAAAACTGGTGATGCCTCTTTAGCTAAACGCCTAGAAGCTGAAGGTTATCAAGGGATTTCAGCGGAGTTAGGTATTGAATATCATGAAGAGGTGTAAGGATATGATGGATAAAATTCAAACCTTTTCCTTATTAAAAGAAGAACCGAATTGGATGCTTAAAACTCGTTTAAAAGCAGCTAAACAAATAGAAGAATTAGATTTTCCCTTAATTGAGCGTGTGAAGTATCAACGTTGGGATTTGTTTCAAGGTGAATTTGACGAAGAAGAATATAGCGAAAATATTCCAGCTTTTGATGATATGGAAGATAATGCCTTTATCGCACAAGTTGGCACGCAAACTTTGATGGAACAATTGCCAAGCGAGTTAATTGAACAAGGCGTGATTTTAACAGATATTTTTTCAGCAATGCAAGAACATGAAGAATTAGTTCAAAAATATTTCATGTCAAAAGTAGTAAAACCAGATGAAAGTAAAATGAGCGCTCATCACGTGGCCTTTATGAGCTCAGGAATTTTTCTTTATGTACCAAAAAATGTTAAAGTTCAGTTGCCAATTGAAGCAATGTTTTTCCAAGATGCAAATTCAACAGTACCAATGAATAAACACATTTTGATTGTGGCCGATGAACATGCTGAATTTACTTATCTTGAAAGATTGCAAATGACTGGAGTTGGGTCGGCTAAATCATCAGCGAATATCATGGTTGAAGTGGTTGCGTTAAATGGAGCGAAGGTTAAATTTGCGGCCATTGATCGTTTGGGCGAAGATATGACTGCTTTTATCACTCGTCGCGCTTTAGTGATGAATGATGCCTCGATTGATTGGGCGATTGGTGTGATGAATGATGGGAATATGGTGGCTGATTATGATTCAAATTTAGTTGGCAATGGCTCTCATGCAGATATGAAAGTGGTCGCAGCATCAAGTTCTCGTCAGGTACAAGGAATTGACTCACGTATTACGAATATCGGTAATCACTCCGTTGGGCATATTTTCCAGCACGGTGTGATTTTAGACCGCTCAACTTTAACTTTTAACGGGATCGGTCATATTCTTCATGGAGCAAAAGGAGCAGATGCCCAACAAGAATCAAGAGTGTTGATGTTATCTGACAAAGCCCGAGGAGATGCCAATCCAATCTTACTAATCGAAGAAAACGAGGTAACAGCCGGACACGCTGCTTCCATTGGACGAATTGACCCTGAGGATATGTATTATTTGATGAGCCGTGGTATTTCAGAAGGTGAAGCAAAACGTTTAGTTATTCGTGGATTCTTAGGAAATGTATTAGTGAATATTCCGATTCGTAAAGTGCAAAATGACTTTATTGAGATGTTGGAAAGAAAGTTAGGCAACTAATATGATGGATGTGAAAAAAGTGCGTGCTCAGTTTCCCATTTTAGACCAGATTGTTAATGATGAGCCATTAGTTTATTTAGATAATGGTGCGACCACGCAAAAACCAAAGCAAGTAATTGAGGCACTTGAGGCTTACTATGAAAAAGACAATGCCAATGTTCATCGCGGGGTGCATACTTTGTCAGAACGTGCGACCACAGCTTATGAAAATGCGCGAGTCAAAGTTCAAAAGTTTATCAATGCCCCTTTTAGTGAAGAAGTTTTATTTACCAGAGGCACAACAACTAGCTTAAATTGGGTGGCGTTATCCTTTGGTGAATTAGTGATTAACGAAGGCGACGAGATTGTCCTAACCGTTATGGAGCATCATTCAAATATCGTTCCTTGGCAACAATTAGCCAAACGAAAAGGGGCTATCTTACGCTATATTGATATAACAAGTGACGGAAAACTAGATATGAACCACGCCCGAGAATTGATTGGTGAGAAAACGAAAATTGTCTCGATTGCTCACGTTTCAAATGTCTTAGGAACAACCAATCCGATTAAAGAATTGGCGGATTTAGCTCATATAAACGGTGGTTATTTAGTCGTTGATGGCGCACAATCAGCACCTCATATGAAAATTGATGTTCAAGAATTAGGCTGTGATTTCTTCGCATTTTCAGGTCATAAAATGTACGGACCAACAGGCATTGGTGTCCTTTGGGGTCGTAAAGTTTTATTAGAACAAATGGAACCAGTTGAATTTGGTGGAGAAATGATTGATTTTGTTTATAAAGACCATTCAACTTGGGCAGACTTACCTTATAAATTTGAAGCAGGTACGCCAAATATTGCTGGTGGGATTGTCTTAGGTGCGGCAATTGATTATATTAACGAACTAGGAATTGAAAATATTCACACGCATGAGCAAGAATTAATCAATTACGTTTTACCGAAATTACAAGCGATTGAAGGGGTCACGGTTTTTGGACCACAAAACCCAGCCGAGCACAGTGCTGTGATTGCGTTTAATATTGACGGTATCCACCCACATGATGTGTCAACGGCATTAGATATGGAAGGGATTGCCGTTCGTGCAGGACATCATTGTGCACAGATTTTGATCAAAGAATTAATGCAAACTTCAACGGTAAGAGCCTCATTTGCCGTTTATAACACAAAAGAAGATTGTGACAAATTAATCGAAGCAATTCATATTACAAAGGAGTTTTTCTTAAATGGCCCTATCTAGATTAGACAATTTATACCGCCAAATGATTTTGGATCACTCCGCACATCCCCATCATCATGGCACTCTTGAAAATGCTACACCAATTGAAATGAATAACCCAACCTGTGGCGATGTGATTCACTTGTCCTTGTTGATTGAAGAAGGAAAAATTAAAGACATTGCGTTTGACGGTTCAGGCTGTTCGATTTCAACGGCTTCTGCTTCGATGATGACGGACGTGGTGATTGGAAAAGAAATTGAAATAGTGCTTGAAATGGCAGATAGTTTTTCGAAAATGGTTCAAGGTGAAACAGTGGAAAATATTGAAGAACTACTTGGCGATGCGAGTTTATTAAGTGGCGTGGCAAAATTTCCAGCACGCATTAAATGCTCGACATTAGCCTGGAAAGCATTGGAAAAAGCAATTGCAGCAGGTGAAAGCCAAACTAGTCAAGGGAATTTAGCAAAACATGAGGAGGGAGAGCTATAATGGGAGTACCAGAAAAAGGCGAATATCAATACGGATTTCATGAAGATGTCACACCAGTTCTTTCTACCGGTAAAGGTTTGTCAGAAGAGGTTGTTCGTACACTTTCAAAAGCCAAAGATGAACCAGAATGGATGTTAGAATATCGCTTAAAAGCCTTAGAACAATTCAATAAAATGGACATGCCCGAATGGGGAGCAGATTTATCAGAAGTGAATTTTGATGATATCATTTATTATCAAAAACCAACCAATAAGCCCGCTCGCTCATGGGATGATGTACCAGATAAAATCAAAGACACTTTTGAAAAATTAGGAATTCCAGAAGCGGAACGTGCCTACTTAGCCGGAGCCTCTGCCCAATTTGAATCAGAAGTTGTGTATCATAATATGAAAGAAGAATATGAAAAGCTAGGCATTGTCTTTACCGATACCGACACTGCCTTGAAAGAATATCCTGAATTATTTAAAGAATATTTCGGTAAACTAGTCCCACCAACAGATAACAAACTTGCAGCTTTGAACGCGGCAGTTTGGTCTGGAGGTTCATTCGTTTATGTTCCTAAAGGTGTAAAAGTAGACGTGCCCATGCAAGCATATTTCCGTATTAACAATGAAAATACCGGACAATTCGAACGTACTTTGATTATTGTTGATGAAGGAGCAAGTGTGCATTATGTTGAAGGCTGTACCGCACCAACGTATTCAACCGCTTCATTACACGCAGCAATCGTTGAAATTTTCACACTAAAAGGGGCGTACACGCGTTATACGACAATCCAAAACTGGTCAGATAATGTCTATAACTTAGTAACTAAACGTGCCAAAGCTTATGAAGATGCAACAGTTGAGTGGATTGATGGGAATTTAGGAAGTCGTGCAACGATGAAATATCCAGCCATTCACCTAGACGGACGCGGCGCAAGAG
>JAITWV010000036.1 GCA_031285105.1 Streptococcaceae bacterium
CTTGAGCAATCAGAAAAGTTATTAAAAGAGTTAAAAGAAATGTATCAATTGTTCACCCAAGAAAGAGAAAACGAGTTAGAAAAAGCACGCAAACAAGCCAATGAGATTGTTGATAAAGCTCAAGAATCATCAGAAAAAATCATTTCAGACTTACGTGAAAAACAAAAAACGATTGGTCAATCACATGTAAAAGAGCATGAGTTAATCGATGCTAAAAATCAATTATCAAATTTACACACACAAGAACAAGTGCATTTAGCAACCAATAGAGTGTTGAAAAAAGCCAAAGCCGCCAAAAAACTTCAAGCAGGCGATGAGGTGATTGTTGAAAGTTATGGACAACGTGGTTCTTTAATTGCTAAAAATAAAGATGGTTCATGGCAAGTGCAAGTGGGCATTTTAAAAATGAACGTAGTAGAAAGTGATTTACGTCCAGTTGCAAAAGAAAAAGAAATTCCTTCACCAATGACCAAAATTCGCTCAAGTACAGGTGGTGCTAGAAGTCATGTACCTGCTTCATTAGATTTAAGAGGACAGCGGTACGAAGAAGCTTTAAGTCAAGTTGATGCATATTTAGACTCAGCAATTTTAGCCGGTTATCCTCAGGTAACGATTGTGCATGGCAAAGGAACTGGAGCGCTTCGTCAAGGAATTACTGAGTATCTGAAAAACCATCGTAGTGTTTCAAAATATGAGTTTGCTCCTGCTAATGCGGGTGGAAATGGCGCAACGATTGTTTATTTCAAATAAATTTAAGAAGATATGAGCTTAACTGCTTGTATCTTTTATTTTAAAATCAATTATTTTAAAATATTTGACTATTATTGACAAGTGTATTTTCTAGTGATAGGTAATTTGGTATGATACTAATTAAAGAAATAGCATAGTTATTAATAGGGGGAAATTATGATTTATGATTCATTATTTTTTTCAGAAGGTGTCAAAAATAAATTAGCTATTTATAAAACACTTTCAAGTTTAGAGCCAGATATTTACCGCGTTCAAGAGATTATTCATCATGACAAATTCAGTTATCACCAAACCATCCGCATTTTAAAAGAAATTTCAGAAGATTTATTAAAATTAGATTTTCCGCAAGGAGATTTTATTTCACCAGGAGGAAAAATTAAAATTAGTAAACAGTTGCCAAATATTATTTTTTATCGTTCTTCCTTGCTTAGTCATTCCATTGCATTTCAATATATTTTATCCATTGTCAATAATGGTCAAGAGGACTCGCTTTCATTTTGCAAGCGATTTGGGATTTCTAAAAGTAATTTGGTTAGGAAAATTCAGCCTCTAAGTGAATTTGTGAAAGCTTTCGAAATGAAGTTTACTTATAATCCAATTAATATTACTGGTGATGAATATAATGTGCGATTATTTTTAACTAGAGTAGTTTGGATTGGATTGCGTGGCTTGAGTAATCCATTTACTAAGATACCAACTCGGGTACCGATTGTGGCTGAAAATTTTGCAATACTTAATAGTAATTATCAAAAGGAAAATCAGCAAGAAATTATTTGGGGAGCTACTATTCATTCTTTACGTTATGATCAAGGCTATATTTTTGAAACAACCGATAAATTTAAAGAATTTTCAGATAATATCGTAAATATAAAAATGCTTGATGATTCGTTGGCTAAGTATTTTAAAACAAAAGAAGATTGGGAAAAAGAAAAAACAGGGATGCTTTTTTACTCCATACTTAAACATACACGAGGAGAAAGAAGGCAAACATTTAATAAAGTGTTCGATATACAAATAATCAGCAACAACCATCCAATCAAAAAACTTTCAAATAATTTATTTACTTTTCTTGAAAAATCACAACTTTTGCCAAATGAAATTGAAACACGCAATGAAATTTTGGATGAAATTACCTATGAAGCATTTTTAATCTATTGTATTCCTAAGATGATTTTATTTCCTGATAATTTTGTGTATAGATTGCCAAAAGAATCAAAAAATATTGAAATCGTTGAAGATTTGTTGAATATATTTTATGAAAGACATAAATCGTTGTTATCTCTTCACTTTAACGGTTCCCAACGTAATCTTTTTTTAACTCGTTACTTAAAATTATATCTCACAAGTATTTGGCCGGCTTATCAAAGAAATATTCCTTTTACCGTTGGTATCTCTATGGAAAATAGCAATCATCATCGTTCTTGTTTAATGCAAGAATTGCAAACGTTGCGTCATGTAGTAATTGAAAATTTTTCAGTAAAAAGACAAGAAAAATACGATTTAGTGATTTATTCATCTAGCAATTTTCCTGAGAAATATCCAGATATCAAAGGGCATTTTTGGAGTCTTTCATCTGGTGAAGATGATTTGGTTGAATTATTGACCAAAATTTTAAGGCTTTCATCCATCAAGAAAAAGAATTATATCTGTAAAACTTGAATATTTTGAATAAATTAATTGCAGTTTTCATCTTAACAAATATTGCAGAAAATAAATCGCAAAATTCAATGGATAATTGGACTTTGCGATTTATTTATAGAATCAATTTCTCATTGATAATACTCATGCTCAGAAGAATATTCATCATAATAAAATTTTTCATACTGCTTTTTGCGAACTTTTAATAGATAAATAAATGGCAAAATTATCAAACGTAATAAATGAATACTGCCGAAAATGGAGATAAGTGGAATAATAATCATATAAGCTAAACCAGCATTGATGCTTTGTTCTTGAATTAATGGCATCAAATAGCTATTTAAAAAATGCACGCTGAACGCCCAAATTAAAACAATCAATAAAGAATTTTTGTATTTTGTAAGAAACATAAAATCACTCCTTTTTTAAACTACACACAGTATAATACGAATTAAATAAAATATCAAGTGATTTAATTTGATTTATTATGAAATTCAGTGGAAAATTTGTTCGATTTAAGTTATAATGAAAGAAATGAAATAAACAAAAAAATAGAAAGGTGGCGAAAAAAATGGTAAGAGGACGCGGTTCAGCTAGTCAAGAAGAATTAGAAGCAAAACGCATTATTTCTGAAAATATCAATCGTCTACTGAAAAAACAAGGCAAGCGTAAAGTTGATTTGCATAATGAAACACAAATTCCAAAAAGCTCGATTACTGGATATGTGCAAGGAACAAGTCTACCTAAAGACGAAAATTTATTAAAAATTGCAGGATTCTTTAAAGTACCTATCGAAGAAATTGATCCACGAATGAAGAAACAGAAATTTCCAAAAGTGGTTAAAAGTATTCTTGCAATGATGGAAAAACTAAATAAGGAACAGCTGGAAAAAGTTCATCAATATACAAGTAATTTACTAGAAAAAAGTGAGAGCTCAAATAAAATTGTTGCCTTTCCCAAAATAAATAAACAAAATTTTGTAGAAGAAAAACTTTATGGCAAGCTTTCTGCTGGTACAGGTTATTACAATGTAGTGGATTGGGATGAGGAAACAGCTTTTGTTCCAGAAAATGCCCCAGCACACGATTATCTGTTCCAAGTTGAAGGAAATTCGATGGAGCCAATGTTTCAAAATGGCGAATTAGTTTATGGAAAAGATGAACAGGTGTTACAAAATGGTGGGATTTATGCTTTAGAAGTCAACTATGAGGATGCCTATGTGAAAAAGGTTTATATTGAAAAAGATCATATTCGCTTGGTTTCTTTAAATGAGATCTATGATGATATTATTGTTACACCTGAAGATTCGCTGAAAATTGTGGCACGTATTGTTTTATAAAAAAATAGGTTGGGACACACGAATATGTTTGTGTCCCAACCTATTAATTTTTACGTAAAGTGACCTTACGAATTTTATGTAATTCAATCATATGAAACTGCCTGTCATTATTTGCTTTTAAAACTATTCTGTTTTGTTGTGGTTCAAAACGTAAAATAAAACCACTCAAAGTTGTAAATGTTCCTGCTGAACTTTCTACTTGCAAAATAGTAAAAGCTTTTGAATTTAAGCTTCTTTCTAGCATTTCACGTATTTTATTGACCCTTTTTGTTTCTTTGTCATCGAAATCTTCCATAAAACGCATAAAAAAACCACGGGTCAATTCTTTGATGGATACTGAACGATTCTCCATTGGTACCTCCGTTGCATTTGTTTGTTTAATATAAATTATATAAGCAGATTTTATTTTGTGCAAGCTAACTAAATTAATTGTAATATTTATTTAACGTAATTTTCGTGGAATGTTATAATTAAAAAAATGACAAAAGGGGAGAGTTTGTTGGAAATTCGATTACTAAAAAAAAGTGAAATTCATTTATTAGAGGCATTTTTCTTCAAAGGATGGAGTATGTTACCAAACTACTCAATTCTTTCACAAGAGTTAAAGAAATATGCAAGTCAGCTACGAAAACAAAATTATTTAGATACCAAAATAACCAAAAGAAAAGGAAAACAAATAGTTGGATTTTTTCACCAGATGCAGTTGGTGATGATTGCACACGTTGAATACTCAAAACAGGGCATGAGCATTTATTCAAGTATTTTACATGAAAACGTGAAATTTACTTGGAGCGATTATTTGGAACAATTTGAAAAAATGGCTAGACAACTTCAATGTCAAACGATTCAATTTCAATTATTATCAGAACTTTCTCCAGATTTGAATGAGCGATTTTTTGAGGCGGGTTATCAAAAAGAAAACTATCATTTTTCCAAGAAATTAGATATTAAAAAAGGGATTGCACTAGGTGGTGGTGGAGCAAGAGGGAGTTATGCCATTGGTGTATGGAAGTATTTTGATGAACAACAAATTGACTTTGACATTATTTGTGGTACTTCTATTGGTGCATCAATTGCTGGATTAATGGTCAGTTCAACGGTTGAAAAGGCCATTCAAATGTGGGAGGAAATAGATACTAGTCAAATTTTAGACTTTGATGGTGCCAATACCAGTGATATTTCTTTAGCTAGTTTACTGTTAACCATCAAAGAAATGGCAAAATCTTCATTAGCGACAACAGGAATCTCCTCAGCTCCATTGTATTCATTAATTCATAAATATTATGATTTAGATAAATTACACAACACTTCAAAGCAACTA
>JAITWV010000070.1 GCA_031285105.1 Streptococcaceae bacterium
AGACCGTCCTCTTTAAAAAGTTGGTCCCGATTTCGTTTGATTTGTTGCTCAATCAATTGGATTTCTCTTGTGCCGAATACTACAAAAAGCAGGAATACAGCTGCGAGTAATGTTTCAAAATCTTCGTCACGTAATTCTGGAACCGTTGCGAAGGTTTCGTAAACTTTTGAGAATCCTTCTTTGGCTTTTTTCATTTCAGCGAGTGTTTTTGGCTTTGTGTCAGTGACTTCAGGTAGTGCATTGAGTAATCTCCTGTTTTAAGATTTTTTATTTTTCTTTAGCTTTTTTGCAACACCCTTGATGATTTCGATTTTGTCATCAGCCTCGACCAGCTGCATTGCATTGATTTCCTCCCAGTTCAAATCTTTTTCGGTGCCATTGTGCGATTCGTCCATCAATCTCTCAAAGATTTTCTTCGCTCGTTCGTATTTGGCTTGCTGAAATTCGTTGTATGAAACTACCATGCTCTTTCTCCTTAAACGCCAAAAAGCAACAAGACCCTATCGTCTAGTTGCTTTAAAGTATTTTTATTTTAGTGATTTATTTTGAGTAAATGCGTGTGAGTGTCTAAAATCCACTCGTTCTCTTGATGGTATTCAGAACAATCTTAATTTTCTTGAAAGCTGGATAGCGAGTATTGTTGTTAAAATCCAATTGTTATTTTGAACAATTGTTGTTTTGCGCAATAATGTGTCAACACCAACTGTTCTCTGGAACCCATTCCGAACAATTGCCCTTTTGCGCAATAATGTATTTTGTTATTTCCGACTTCCTTCATTCAAAATTCGCTCAAGATACTCGTTAAAATTCACCTCTTCGATCTTCGCTTTTAATTTCAAACGTTCAAATAAATCCTCATGAATAAATAGATTTTCAACTTGTTTTTGTCTGCTAATGAATAGGTAATTGCCATCTTGTTCAATAATTTTGAAGTTTTTGCGACTTTCTTTGGCAATCATGCTTTCAAAAATAGTTAAATCGCTAATTTCAGTGATTATTTGATTATTTATCGTTAGTTTTAACTCTAAAATCGACGTTAATTGAGTATTTTGTTCAATTTTGCTGGTGAACTGCTCATTTTGCTTGATAAAATCCAATAAAATCGGCATTTTTTCATTAAAATTCGCTTCATTTATAGGCAGTCGTAAGGTTAAATGGATCAAAGGGGACACTAAATTTGGTGTTTTTAGTCGTTTAAACGCATGTTTTTGGTTAAATTCATGGCTATAAATCGAATAATTCTCCGCTTTTTTCTTTATAAATTGCTGCACGACTTCCGCTTTTTTGCTAACCTTAATTTGTCCGCTTTTTTGAATATCTAAGACAATATATGCTTCTTTTTTGAAAGTTATTTCTTGAAATGGGTAGAAAAATTGCTCTGGTGCTGTTTTTTCTTCCATTAAAAGCTTTTCGACTTCATTTGGTGCTAATAAATAACTATTGCCAGCTTGAACAAATGGAATTTTTCCTGTTTCTATCCAAAAATCAACTGTTTTGCGATCAATAATTGAAAATTCCTTTAACAATTGCGAAATAGATAAGTAACCTAATTTTTTAAAGCGATTGTATTGATAGTATTCTAATTTTTCGATTGTTGGTAATGCTTTTTCCACTTCATCCTTGTCAAAATAATAGGTTTTATCTAAACGATAAGTCGCCAAATTGACTGGTTTTAAATATTCTTCCTTTAAAAGTCTCAAAAAAACATTTTTATTCTCCAATTTCAACTCTTGCATGACTTGTGAGGTTGATAGGTGCTCTTTTTTTTCAACAATCACTTTGGTGTCAGAAAATGGTGGGATAAAATCTTCTAATTTAATGAATCTACCTAAGTCCCGCTCTTTTTTCAAGGTATGCGATAAATAAACCTCTTTAGTAATTTTATCATTCGCATGGCCTAAAGATGCGGCAATATCAGCGGTTGAATAGCCAATTTGTTGCGCTGTTTTTGGATTTTTAACAGCAATTTCACGAAAATAGATCGCATAAGCATGTCTAAAAATATGAGCAGTCAACTTCATATCTTCAAATCGTTCAGAAAATTCTAAGTTCAAAGGCTTCAACCAATCACTCATGGCTTTAGAAAGGGCAGTTGGTGTATAGCTTTTTCCTCTTGCATTGAGAAAAAGTGGGCCAGTTGCCTTGCCTATCGTCGTGTCTAATCCTTTTTTTGTTCTAGAATTCAAATAAAAATCAAAAATCTCTGGCAAATGAACTGATTCGCGCCACTTATCTCCTTTTTCTTTGACTTTAATCACATAATAAAAGCCATCAACCACATATTCATAACTGATATCTTTCATTTGAATATTTGCAATCGCTCCTACACGTAATCCAGAGGTAGCGGCTAATAAAAATAAGGCAAATCTTTCTTTATTTTGCTGATAAAAATATTCTAAAATAAATTGCGTATCTGGAAAACGAATATCGCGATTGGGACGTTCGTATTCAGATAATTCAACACTTGGCAGCCCCAAAATTAAATTTTCTTTGACGATTTTATGCTTATATAACCAAGCGACAAACTGTTTTACAATCGTAATTTTCTTTGCACTAGAGGCAGGTTTATACTGAACATACTTAAAAATATGGCGTGTTTGTCCATTTTGATAAGTTCTTTGTTCACTTGTCGGCACATTTCCATCCACAATTAAATGAAAATAAAATTCAATGTCTGCTGCAGATAAATTGGTAAATATTTTCGTTGTTTGAAGATTTCTTTGCCCAAAAGACAGTTTCATTAAGTCATAAAATTGGTATAAATCAGTGAAATAAGTCCTTTTGGTGTTTTCTGATAGTGAATTATCTTTCTTATAGACATTGCGGAAATGCAAAATATAATAATCGATCAATTCATTATCTTGAAACGATTCAAATTCATGAACTTTTTCACCTAAATTTCTTCTTCTTCTACTTTGTAACGCACGCACATGTACTCCTTGTTGCTGCGGTGTTGGATAAGTGGCCGGTGCGAAGTTTTCAAACAATGCTACATCATTTTCCATTCCAATGCTCTCCTATGTATGATTCGATTTCATAAACAAACTATTACTTTATAAGTATATCAAATATGTTGATTTATTTAAATACAAACCACTTTCATCCGTTAGATAATTGGCAGTTATATTACTTAAATGGATTAATTTGAATGTTTTGTATTCGTTAATTTTTTATATCCAACAAGTAATATTCTTTATAAAAAACATAACGAAGCAATTTAAAACGTATCTATTATGTTATACTTAAATAAAGGCAAAACGGAGGAAAATCTATGGAAATTAGACAGCATTCAACAGATAGCTTCCCTTATCAGCAAAGTTTTGTTGAGTATTTGGAAAATGGGGAGACAGTTAGTTATGAAACTTTAATTGACTATCAAAAAATCTTAACTAGCTTCTTTTTTGATTTAGAAGAGATTTCACTAGTCTTTCATCATTCGAAAAAAGTTACTTCTATCAAAGCTGAAGATATGGCAATTTACTTTAAAAATGTTCGTGATACTTATTCAAATGCCCGATTTAATAAGGTTCATACGGTTGTTTCAAGGTATTATAAGTTCTTAATTATCAACCGAATTAACGTACCACCTTTTCCGTGGACGATTGAAACCCAACGCATTAAACGTAATTATGAACTTTTGGAAGTTGAATGGGAAGAATTGAGCACCTTGGTTCAAACTGTTGATATTAAAGAGCCGACGAGTGAAAAAAATGAGTGGATTAATGTCATAGCAAAAGTAATATTTTGTTTATTTGCTAAAGGATTTACGATTTCTCAAATTTCTTCAACTGATATGAGGTATTTGGTTGGACAGATTTCAGTGAATGAGCAAGAAAAAAAGAATATTACAACGCTTTTAGAAGTAAATTCGGACTATTTAATTTGTAAACGTGATGGCAGTCCTTATAAAAAGACGCAGATTTTGTTATTTTTGAATGAATTATTGGGAATTGTTGGTTTGGTAGAGCATAAAAAGGGGCGATTAACTGAAGATGCGCGTG
Source organism: Streptococcaceae bacterium (assembly GCA_031285105.1). Classification (GTDB taxonomy): domain Bacteria; phylum Bacillota; class Bacilli; order Lactobacillales; family Streptococcaceae; genus JAITWV01. Next base: position 4,002 of record JAITWV010000070.1, read on the forward strand.
TGGCTTATATTGTCAAAGAAAAACTGACAAGTCGGGATATTGCTTATTTGTTTGAACTAAAACCACGTGGCTTGATTGTTGAAAGATTGCAAAGTTATGCACAAGAAAGAAGGAAATAAAATACCCTCTAAACAGATCAAACGTTTGATTATTTATAACAGTGAATTCTTATATAATCAGACATTCCATATAGCAAGAATCCTTGTATTGTAGTATAATTTTCAATGTATTAAAAAGTCATAATCTAAGGAGTTTTACTCAATGAAAATTTTTGTTACAGGTCATAAAAATCCCGATACTGACACCATTTCTTCTGCTATTGCATTTGCTAATTGGATGAAAGAAGCAAATAATGTTGATGCTGAACCTATTGCACAAGGAGAAGTAAACGAAGAAACAGCATTTGTCTTAAACTATTTCAACGTAAAAGCACCACGTATCGTCACTCGTGCAACAGATGAAGGTGTCAAAAACGTTATTTTAGTTGACCACAATGAATTCCAACAATCAATTGATGATATCGAAGAATTAACAATTACAGGTGTAGTTGATCATCACCGTATTGCAAACTTTCAAACAGCTGATCCATTGTTCTACCGTGCTGCACCAGTTGGAAGTGCAGCATCAATCATTGCTCGTATGTATAAAGAAGCCAATATCACTATCACAAAAGAATTAGCTGGTTTAATGCTTTCTGCGTTGATTTCAGACACTTTATTGTTGAAATCACCAACAACTCATCCAACAGATCATCCGATTGCTAAAGAATTAGCGGAAATTGCTGGTGTTGACTTAGAAACTTACGGCTTAGAAATGTTAAAAGCTGGTACAAATCTTTCTTCAAAAACAGAAGCGGAATTAATCGACTTAGATGCTAAAACATTCCCATTAAATGGCAAAAATGTACGTGTTGCTCAAGTGAATACAGTTGATATTCCTGAAGTAATGACCCGTCAAGAAGCCCTAGAAGCTGCAATGGTTGGGTCGATGAATAAAGATGGCTATGATGATTTTGTTTTAATTATTACTGACATCGTTAATTCAAATTCACAATTATTAGCAGTCGGTTCTCACTTAGATAAAGTAGAAGCAGCTTTTGATGTAAAATTAGAAAATCACTCAGCCTTTTTACCAGGTGTTGTTTCACGTAAAAAGCAAGTCGTTCCCCAATTAACTGAAAGTTTTGCATAATAAAAAAGGTTGACTGAATTTGGTCAACCTTTTTAATGTAGATTAAAATAAAGAATCTTCGTTTAAGAACTATTTAAATTTTCTTAATAACCTCTGATATTGATTATCTGAACGATTATCAAAACCATGATATATGTGAAGATAAGTTTTCATTTTTTCAGTTAAGACTAAAATTTCCAAAAAACAAAAAGGAGAAGAACAAATCTCATAATATCTGAAAATATTTTTCTACTTTAAGATTATAATAGTATAAACCAATAATAAATCGAAATTAGAGTAAGCTAGTAAAAAGATATTTAGGAGAAAAAAATGACAACTACAAATATAAGATTACTTCAAATAATCAATGACCTACTAAAAAAAGAAAAAGTTCCCGTATTTTTTCTGATAGATACAAATTATAAAATTTTATTTCAAGAGATAACAAAAAATCAAAATTTTGAATTTTATGAGTCAAAACTTTGGTTAAAAAATAAGCTTAAACACTTGCGGCAATGCATTGCTAGAACAAATAAACGCAATGTTCTTTTCAAATTTTGGGGACCTTTAGGATTGTTTTATTCGATTAAACCTATTTATGATCAAAAGCAATTAATGGGCTTTTTAATTTTTGGTGGCTATTATGTGTCTAATGTTTCTAACAAATATTTTTCTGAAAGAAATAAAAAACTCAACCAAACAATTATTCGAGCTAAAAACTATTTTATGGATGATGTCAATAAAGCAATTTATCATATAAATGATCAAATTAATGAGGTTACTGATACTCCAGATCCTATGGCTATACTATTAATTGAACTACTCAAAAAAGACTTTTCAATTGATTATTCGCTTCAATTGCTTTCAAATAAAACTGGGATGAGTGAAGAAAAAATTAATCAGTCTATTTTCTATACAACTGGCTTATTTTTTAAGGAATTCTACCATCATCTTCGTATGGATTTTGCGAATCAACAGCTAAGATCACAAGTCAGTGAGGCGACTACTTTAGCTAAAATTTTATCTTATAAATCACCCTTAACACTCTTACAAGATATAGATGATTTTTGTATAGATGAACCATAATTTTCTTAGCGCATGATAAAAAACACTAATATATGTGAAGGGAGATTGTTCAGATTTCTTGTCAATTGTTTTCTTCACACGAACTAGGGCGTGTGAAGAAAACTATTATTTCTAATAAATCTGGGCTACTTTTTTCATAATCTAGGCAAAATTTTGTGCTTATGAACCACATAAACTCAAAAT